>NZ_LXWA01000028.1:0-53569 GCF_001652315.1 Psychrobacter sp. SHUES1
CACTGGTAGTTCTGCTTGCCATAGCTTTTTTTGCCGTGTATCGAAAAACTGGGACTGTGACAGTCGGGGCAATTGATCTGTATTTGTGTCTTCATAACCTCAAATATATCATCTTGCTTTGGCTGTCACCCTCCTTTCTTCTCCTCAGCATACTTTCTGACACACCACCCATTATTTTATGAGTTTTTTTAATTGTTAGTCATATAGTCACAGCACTTTTAAACCGCTACGGTGTTGCCCACCCTAGATGTACTCAATGTACTATCTGCGGTCGGTCACCTTGTAGCGATTCTAAAATTCCTTGACTATAGCAATAAATATGCATAGTTTTTGATTATGATTTTTTGAGCATGCAAAGTCTGTAAGCAAAAGGATATCAGCACTATAAATATGTAAGTTTAAAAAAGATAAGTGAGGAAAAGTATTAAATGCAAGGCGATTTAAGAGCAGTGCTTATCCACAATCTTTATAATCGTAAGCGGATATACGAGGGCTGTTGCCATAGTTTTCGTTATGGCATAAAAATTTATCGAAGCGAGTATCACCATTGATGTAGCGATGCATCCAAGCAATACCCGGTTTGCTGAGTAATATCTCATTAAAGCGATAGCTTGGACAAAAGTGGCTGCCGTTTTTTATCTCAAGCTTCATTTTTGGCCCAGCAGCATGATTATAAAACGCACTGCTGTACTTTTTATTAGAGGCAATGCGGTCATTTTGGCAGGTAATAAATAACGCGGGCGTGTCCATAATGCCGTAGTCTTCATCATGATAGGGCGTTTGCGGAATAATGGCGCGAACGTCACTGCGCTGGGTTGCTAACTGCAGCGCGCCACCACCACCCATCGACCAACCGATGGCGCCCAAACGTGTGCTATCTATTTGCGCACCTACCGTACTATCGCTCAGAATATGATCGAGGGCGACGCTCAACTGCGTTGCACGGCTATTTGGGTCATCATAAATAGAGTTGGTGTCGATAGTAATCACCACAAATCCCCAAGATGCCAGACGCGGACCCCACCATTTAATAGACGCTTCATAAGACACATAACCGGGAATCACTGCGATGCCGCCTAACAGGCCGCAGTCTCCAGCATTGGTAGGATAATGAATGGTGCCGCCGCCGAAGCCATTGGCCAGCTGACGGGGAACGGCTTTACTCGCCACAGTAAAAGGACCGTTATCACGCGTAGCTGACAGCTCAGCTGCGGTAATGACACTATCAGCGATACAGTTTGATCTGGAAGCTGTAGATGTTGTGGTGGTTAAAGTTGCTTTACTTGCAGGAACTTTGGCTAATGATGCAGGGGTTAATAATGTTTCGTTTGAAGTCGCTTTGGTTGCTGTGGTTGGTAAGGTAACGGTTGATTGCTCTTTAATTGAAAGTGTTTGAATTGAGTCTGTTGGTTGTGCTGCGATTGCTGTCATATTCACAGAAATAATCAGTGTGCCGGTTAGGGTAATCAATCTTAGATAAAAAGGGTTGTTTAACATGATAAAGGGTCTGTTAGATGATGGTTGGTTTTAATAGCAAAGCAAAATAATAGTAGACAGTAATCTATTCACTGTCAAAAATAACAGTCACCTCTCCAGTGCTAAAACGGCTTTTATAAAGCCGCATTTAAAAAGCTGGCGTGAATAACATACCGAAACCTGAGTCTGGTATTTGCTATGATAAAATCACCAATCAGGCATCTTTTTATAGTCCGTTATAAGTTTTATGGTAGGCATGATGTAATTGCTACCACTTATTTCTATCACCCATGCGTCATTTAGTACGAGCTAGCACAAAAGTCAGCTCTAGCTAAAAAAGCACTCAATATAGTAAGTCATACTTTGAACAATCATATAAATAACAGTATAAATAATGATAGCGATGTTAATGGCAAAGCCGCTGGTATTAGCCAAGATAATAGCGTCAGCAATCGCCGTATCAACACACCCTTTGCCGCGCCTTCATGGGTACTTAAGCTGACGATTGGCTTGATTGGGATGTTTGCTTTTTTGCAGGTCTATTCTATTCAAGCTATTTTACCGGTCTTGATGATGGATTTCACTGCAACTGAGGTGCAGGCGGGCATGATTGTTGGTGCCACCATATTGGCAATTGCTATCATGTCCCCATTTTTGGGCATGCTGTCTGATGCAGTAGGACGCAAGTCATTTATCGTTGGGGCGTTATTGTTTTTAGCGATACCCACTGCGTTAATTGCCCAAAGTCCAAATATCGGCTGGATGGGCATGTGGCGCTTTATGCAGGGATTGTCTGTGCCCGGTATTACGGTGGTGACGATTGCTTATATCGGCGAAGAGTTTGAGGGACGGGCGCTCACTGAGCTGATGTCATTTTATGTGTCAGGGTCGGTGCTCGGCGGCTTTATGGGGCGCTTTTTACTTGGGCACTTGCACGAGCTTATCGGTTGGCGCGCTGGCTACTATGTGATGGCAGGTATGACGCTGATCGGGGCGCTATGGGTGGGTAAAATGCTGCCCGCATCACGGCACTTCGTTGCTAATCCTAATTTTCGCTCAGCCATGCAGACCCTCGGTGAGCATTTGGTCAATCGCTATGTTGTCACTTCCTGTTTGCTTGGTGCTTGCGTGTTGTTCTCGTTGGTTGGCTGTTTTACCTTTATTAATTTACATTTGGCCGATACACCTTATGAATTAAGCACAGGTGCGCTTGCCAATATTTTTGCGGTGTATTTAATTGGCGTTGTCATCACGCCATTATCGACGACGTTGCTGCGCCGCTTTGGTTCGGCACGTACGGTTCGCGTGGCAGTTATTATCTCGATGTTTGGCGTGCTCTTAACTCTCGTGACACCGCTTTGGGGCATCGTACTGGGGCTTGCCATCATGTCCAGTGGCGTCTTTATTACCCAAGCGGCCACCATCAGCTATATTGCGGTCAATGTCAAAAAAGGACGCTCATTGGCCTCAGGCTTATATTATATGGGTTATTATGCGGGCGGCACGATGGGTGCGTGGCTCTGCGGCATCGCTTACGCGCGTGGGCAATGGTCGCTGACGGTTTGGTTGTTATTGTTTGTACAAGTGCTAGCGTTATTGGTCGCTAGTATTGGGATGGTCAAAACAGCGGCTCGCGCGGAGTAATATAGATTTTTACTACCCTTTAACATCACATTTTTAACATTACTTGACCCTATAACCTAACTTGCCATAACACAATAACCCAAGTATTTAAACGTCAATCAAAGAACCTATAGTCGTCAGCGACTTACGCAAGCACGCTTTACATAGCCTAGGTTTTTTCTTACTATCAATGAAGCTTATCAAGAATGACGATAAGTATTGCCATCAATAATAGCCACGCGTATACCGATAAAAATGCTCTGTTTTTATATGTTTCTTAAACCCTATTAAAAGTGCTTTAAAATAATTAAAATCACCCACAAGGAAGTCAAATTTATGTCAAATATTTATCATAGCGCGCCGTCAGCCTACGATTATCCCTTAATCGTCAAGCAACTCTTAAACCGTGCCAAAACAGTGTCGCTAGAGCAAGAAATTATTTATGCCGATAAAAAACGCCTCACGTATAAAGAGTTGTTTGAGCGTATCAATCGTTTAGCCAATGTCTTAGCCGACTTAAACCTTGATGCCGGTGATGTGATTGCGGTGATGGATTGGGACAGTCATCGTTACTTAGAATCGTATTTCGCCGTACCGATGTCAGAATATATTTTGCAAACCGTCAATATCCGCCTATCACCTGAAAAAATCCTCTATACCATCAATCATGCTAAGCCAAAAGTATTGCTACTAAACTCTGAATTTGCGCCATTGGTGAAAGACTATCAGTTTGAAAACTCTAGCATTGAGCATATTATTTGGCTTGATGACAATGGCGTGTCACATGAAGGCGTCTTTGGCGGTAATCAAAATCGCGTCACTGGAGAATATGAAGCATTGTTAGAGGCCGCCAGTAGCGAGTTTGATTTCCCAGATTTTGATGAAAACACTATTGCCACGACTTTTTATACTTCAGGTACAACAGGCGATCCAAAAGGGGTGTTTTTTAGCCACCGCCAACTGGTCTTGCACAGTCTGACGGAAGCCGCGACCTTGGGTATGCTGCCCAATAAACAAGGCGTCAGTTACGGCGATGTTTATATGCCGATGACGCCGATGTTCCACGTTCATGCGTGGGGCTTCCCGTTTACCGCCACCATGGTTGGTTTAAAACAAGTCTATCCCGGACGCTACGCACCTGACGTGTTAATGGATTTGATTATCAATGAAAAGGTCAGTATCACCCACTGCGTACCAACGATTTTGCAGATGGTACTCAAAGAAGCACAAGAGCGCGATGCCAATTTTAATGGTTTAAAAATGATTATCGGTGGTTCGAAACTGACTGAAGGTTTAGCAAGAGCCGCACTGGCGCAAGATATTGAGGTTTATACTGGCTACGGTATGTCTGAGACCGCGCCGCTGATTAGCTTGACAGAATTTAGTCTCAATGAGCCTGAGATGTCTGAGGACGAAGATATTGCCCGCCGCTGTATGACGGGTAAGCCAGTACTGATGGTCGATGCGCAAATATGGAATACTGATAATGAGTCCGTCGGTACGGGCAAAGACAATACCGGCGAGTTGGTGCTGCGCGCGCCTTGGCTAACCCAAAGCTATCTAAAAAATGACGATGCTGGTAAAGAGCTGTGGGAAAATGGCTATATGCATACCCAAGATATCGCCTATATGCGCCCCGATGGTTATATTAAAATCACCGATCGTTTAAAAGACGTCATCAAGTCAGGCGGCGAGTGGATATCATCGTTAGAGATTGAAACGATTTTATCCTTGCATCCCGCAGTCGCTGACGTATCAGTGATTGGCATCCGCGATAAGCAATGGGGCGAGCGTCCGCTAGCTTTGATTGTACTCAAACCTAATTGCCAAGATACTAACGCCGATGACATCAAAGCGCTTGCTGAACAGGCGGTAGCGCGGGGAATTATTCCTAAATACGGCGTGCCAAGTCAGTTTAAGTTTGTCGATGAGCTACCAAAAACCTCGGTTGGTAAACATGATAAAAAAGTCATGCGCGAAATGTATGATGAGCAGAAATAAGACTTCATTAAATAGTCAGCTGTCTAAAACGCTTGCGTTAAGCAAAATATCAAATGGCTGACATGCGTAGTAGTTGACCTTTATCCCTAGCTCTGCTACATTTTAAACCGATACATAACGTATCGGTTTTTCAGTTTTGGCAGGGACAGCCAGTTTTATATTATGATAGTATTGAATAAGAGCGTATCTTATAAAGCGTCATATTATAAAATAATTTCTTATAAAAGCGCTTTTTATAACATCGCTTCTTATAACCTTGTTTTTTATAAAAACGTACAGCATTACCCATCGTTTACGCTAAGGACAGCCATTATGAACGAGCAAGCCATTCGTCAAAATTCTCAACAAACTAGCCAGCCAGCTATAAATCACAATAATAATCAAAACCTTAATCAATCCTCTAGCCAAGATTCTCCCCCATCATTTAATAGCGCGCAAAGCTTTGCTGATATTTATCAGTCCTCTATTGATAATAAAGAGCAGTTTTGGGCGGAGCAAGCCAAGCGGATTTATTGGCATAAAGAGCCTGAGCAAATTCTTGACGACAGCAATCTGCCATTTGCTAAATGGTATGTTGGCGGTGAAACCAATCTTTGCTACAACTGTGTCGATCGCCACCTTGCAGAGCGCGCCGAGCAAGATGCTTTTATTTGGCTATCCTCTGAGATTAACCAAGAGTTGATAGAAACTTTTCCTGCCGTAGTCGATGCCTTTAAAGATTTGGGCAATAACGTTGAGCTTTATACCGATTATACTAAGCGGCGCCTGACTTATAACGACCTTTATAAAGAAGTAAATTACTTCGCCGATGTGCTACAGCGTCATGGTATCGAGAAGGGCGATCGCGTCATCATTTATATGCCGATGATTTTAGAAGCCGCTTATGCCATGCTAGCCTGTGCGCGTATCGGTGCGGTACATTCGGTGGTATTTGGTGGTTTTGCTGCCTATAACTTGGCCATCCGTATGGATGATGCCGAGGCAAAAATGGTCATCACTGTCGATGCAGGTCTACGCGGCGGCAAAGTGATTAATTATAAAAGCCTTGTCAATCAAGGTGTTGAGCAAGCGACAATCAAGCCCGAGCATGTACTAGTGGTCAATCGTGGCGTGTTGCCGTTCGAGAAAAAATCTATCGATGTCGATTATGCATCCCAGCGCCGTATCAGTTGTGAGGCCAACGCCATTGTTGAGCCAGTTTGGTTAGAGTCCAATACGCCGTCGTATCTTCTGTATACTTCAGGCACCACTGGGAAGCCAAAGGGTGTGCAGCGCGATACCGGCGGTCATGCAGTGGCGCTAACGACGTCGATAGATTATATCTACGATGGCAAAGCCGGCGAAACTTTTTGGGCGATATCAGATATCGGCTGGGCAGTTGGGCATTCTTATACCATTTATGCGCCATTGCTCGCTGGCATGACCAGTGTTATGTATGAGGGCTTGCCGCATCGTCCAAACCCAGGTATTTGGTGGCGGATTGTCGAAGCAAATAAGGTAAATATTCTATTTACTGCACCTACGGGTGTACGTATGCTGAAAAAACAAGATGAAACGTGGATGACGCGCTATGATGTCTCTAGCCTTAAATCATTCTTTTTGGCAGGTGAGCCACTCGATGAATCAACGGCCAATTGGTTGACCAAGCATTTAGGGGTGCCGATTTTAGATCATTATTGGCAGACAGAGTCTGGCTGGCCAATCCTAAGTAACACGCCCAAATTTAATCATAAACCGCACAAACAAGGCTCGCCCGGTTATCCAATGTATGGTTATGATGCGCACGTCATCAATGAAGAAACCGGTGAGCTTTGTAAAGCTGGCGAAAAGGGCTTGCTCGCCATTCGCGCACCACTGCCGCCCGGTTGTCTCACCACCGTATGGCGTAATGACGAGCGCTTTATCAGCAGCTATTTTGGTCTGTTTGATGGCAAGCACTACTCTACATCAGACTATGCCGTGACCGACGACGACGGCTATTTTTATATTTTAGGACGCACCGATGATGTGATTAACGTCGCCGGTCATCGTATTGGCACGCAAGAGATTGAAGAAGCCATCAGTACCCACCCAGAGATGGCTGAATGTGCGGTCGTGGGTATCAAAGATCAATTAAAAGGCGAGTTGCCGATTGCTTTTTGTGTGCTAAAAGACCATGAGCAAGTGGCGACGACCGAAAACCGTTTCCGTATTGAACAGCAAGTCATCGGTGCGGTAGTAAAATCCTTGGGCGGTATCGCTCGTCCAGCGGCGATTTATTTCCCGCAAGCATTACCCAAAACACGCTCTGGCAAAATCTTACGCCGCGCTATCCGTGCTTTAGCGGAAGGTAATGAAACGGGAGATATGTCAACGCTTGACAATCCAACGGCGATTGATGCGATTAAAAAATCGATGAAAGATTATTAAGATCAAAAGCCATTGATTGAACTATTGACATGACCTTGTCAATTCTAATCAAAATTTAATCACATTTTTAAATACAACTTTAAAAGTAATAAAAAGCTCATGTACCAGCATGGGCTTTTTGGTTTTTAGACCGATAAATTTTATAGATGGCGACTATCGCAAATAAAAGTTTGATAAAGCGCTTGACCCTAAAATTGATTTATTGCTATAGTCAATAACGATACGAAATAAATCATTTTAAAATAACATTTAAAGGTTAATAACGGACAGTTTTTATCCCTTTTAACAATATACTTGTATGAATACTTTTTTATAAATACTGGCACACCAGTAAATGGTGGGCAAACAAACAAGATAAGGATATCTTATGCATCACGTTCAGCAGCTTATCGATGGTCAATTTGTTGATTCTAATACCAGCGAATGGATTGACATCACTGATCCCGCCACCCAAGAAGTCATCGCAAAAGTTCCGCAAACTACTGACGATGAAATCAATCAAGCCGTCGCTGCCGCCCAAAAAGCGTTTCAGACATGGCGCAAAACGCCTATCACCACACGTGCGCGTATTTTTTTAAAGTATCAAGAATTGATTCGCGAGCATATGGATGAGCTGGCAGAAATCTTAACCGCAGAGCAGGGAAAAACCATTGCTGATGCGCGCGGTGATGTATTTCGTGGTTTAGAAGTGGTCGAGCATGCCGCAGGTATTGCCAATCTGCAAATCGGCGACTTCGTTGAAAACGTCGCAACAGGCGTCGACACCTATAGTATCTGGCAGCCACTTGGCGTCTGTGCTGGTATCACGCCATTTAACTTTCCCGCGATGATTCCACTATGGATGTTCCCAATGGCGATTGCTACGGGTAACACCTTTGTCCTTAAACCTTCTGAACAAGATCCAATGGTGACCATGCGTTTGGTTGAGTTGGCAGTAGAAGCTGGCGTCCCTGAAGGCGTACTCAACGTCGTGCACGGCGGTAAAGCAACCGTTGATGCCATTTGTGATCATCCAGATATCAAAGCAGTTTCATTCGTTGGCTCAACCAACGTCGGCAAGCATGTCTATGAGCGCGCCAGTAAATCAGGTAAGCGTGCCCAGTGCATGATGGGTGCCAAAAACCATGGCGTTATATTGCCTGATGCCAATAAAGAGCAAACGCTCAATCAGCTAGCAGGTGCCGCCTTTGGTGCCGCCGGTCAACGTTGTATGGCGCTATCAGTTGTGGTGCTCGTCGGTGCAGCAGGGGAATGGATTGATGATATCAAAGCCAAAGCAGAAGGCTTAGTAGTCTCAGCAGGTAAAAACGACAAGGATTTAGGTCCACTCATTTCACCTGCTGCAAAAGCGCGTGTCGAGCACTTAATTGGTACGGGGGTAGAAGAGGGTGCTAGTCTACTTCTTGATGGTCGCGGCATCACGGTTGAAGGCTTTGAGAAAGGCAACTTTGTGGGGCCGACTATCTTTGATAACGTCACTGCGGATATGCAAATCTACAAAGAAGAAATCTTTGGACCTGTTCTATGTATCATGCGTGCAGCCGACCTTGATGAAGCGATTGAGCTACTCAATGCCAATCCACATGGTAATGGTACCGCTATCTTCACTCAGTCAGGCGCTGCTGCGCATAAATTTCAACAAGATATTATGGTTGGTCAAATCGGTATTAACTTGCCAATTCCTGTGCCACTACCGATGTTCTCGTTCTCAGGCTCGCGTGCTAGTAAGCTTGGCGATTTGGGTCCTTATGGTAAGCAAGCGGTACAGTTCTATACGCAAACCAAAACGGTCACTGCCCGCTGGTTTGATGACGAGGCAAGCCGCAGCGTCAATACTACTATTTCAATGTAATCGTCAAACGACTATATTTGCAGCGTCCAAGCAATATAGCGACACTCTTGCTCAGTATTTTTTAGCAAAAGCATGTTTTATGATTGTCGTTATAGCGCTGCTATACTGTATAACCAGCACAGTTTAAACCACGGTAGACTGACGGCTTATAACCTTTTTTCCCATATTTGCTATACATGCACAAGGATGACCCTATGGATTTTTCATTGACCGAAGACCAAATCGCCTTTCGCCAAACTGCCAGACAGTTTGCGCAAAAAGAGCTAAAGCCCAATGCGGCTGAATGGGATCGTACTTCGCACTTTCCAGTCGATGTCATCAAAAAAACCGGCGAGCTTGGCTTTTTAGGGCTATATACCAATTCAGAATATGATGGCTTAGGGCTACCACGCTTAGACTCTGCCATGGTGTTTGAAGAGCTGGCCTGGGGTGATACCGCCGTTGCCGCCTATATGAGTATCCATAATATGGCGGGTTGGATGATTGGTGAGTACGGTAGCGATGCTTTGTGTAAAAAGTATTTGCCCCATATGGTCAGCGGTGAATGGCTTGGCAGTTACTGCTTAACTGAGCCGAATGCTGGTTCTGATGCGGCTTCATTACGTACCAAAGCCGATAAACAAGGCGACTATTATGTGCTTAATGGCGAAAAAACCTTTATCTCAGGCGCAGGCTCGACTGACGTCTTAGTGGTTATGGCGCGTACAGGCGGTGCAGGGCCAAAAGGGGTTTCAGCATTTGTGGTAGACGCTGACAGCGCTGGTATCGAATATGGTAAAAACGAGCATAAAATGGGTTGGAAAGCGCAACCAACCCGTACCATCAGCTTTAAAGATGTCAAAGTACCAGCAGAAAATTTAATCGGCGAGGAAGGCCAAGGTTTTCGCATTGCGATGAAAGGCTTAGATGGCGGTCGTATCAATATTGGTATCTGTGCAGTAGGTACGGCGCAGTCAGCGCTAGAGACAGCGACCAATTACGTGCAAGAGCGTAGCCAGTTTGGTAGCCCGATTGCCAGCTTACAATCAGTACAGTTTAAGCTTGCTGACATGCTCACACAAACCATTACTGCGCGGCAAATGCTTTATTTAGCAGCTAATAAAGTCGATAACAATGACTCGCAAGCATCTACCTACTGTGCGATGGCAAAGCGTCTCTCAACTGATCTTTGTTTCGATGTCGCTAATGAAGCCTTACAGCTACATGGTGGTTATGGCTATCTAAATGAGTATCCGCTTGAGCGCCATGTGCGAGACTTGCGTGTGCATCAGATTTTGGAAGGCACCAATGAGATTATGCGGGTGATTGTCTCGCGCCAGCTTATGCAGGATGATGCGTTGATTCAATTACGCTAGCCCAACAATACTATAAAACTGCTTTATTAAGCGTTTTGAATAAAGCCATTTTATAGAAAGATAATAACAAGGATGTTCCATGACCGATTATACCAACTTAAAGCTCTCAATCGACGGCCATATTGCTACCGTCACACTGAATAACCCACCAGCCCATACGTGGACGATGGAAAGTCTGCCGGCACTCAAGCAGCTGGTCACTGACCTCAATGCCAATGATGATGTTTATGCCTTAATTATCCATGGCGATGGGGAAAAGTTCTTTTCAGCAGGTGCGGATTTAAACAATTTCTCAGACGGCGATAAAGGACGCGCGATAAGTATGGCTATCGCGTTTGGTGAAGCGTTCGAAGCGCTATCAGCGTATCGCGGCGTTAGCATCGCGGTTATCAATGGCTATGCTATGGGCGGTGGACTTGAGTGCGCGCTGGCCTGTGATATTCGTATCGCAGAAGCGCATGCACAGATGGCTTTACCAGAGACGGGCGTGGGCTTACTGCCCTGTGCAGGTGGGACGCAAAACCTACCTTTACTGGTTGGTGAAGGTTGGGCAAAACGGATGATATTGTGTGGTGAGCGCGTCGATGCCGAGACCGCATTACGCATTGGCTTAGTCGAAGAAGTCACGGCAAAGGGTGGGGGTTTATTAGCGGCGCAAGCCTTAGCGCAAAAAGTCGCTAAGCAATCACCTGTGGCGGTCAGTTATTCTAAGCGGCTTATCCAAGCAGCAAGAAATACCCCGCCTGCCCAAAACCTTATCCATGAACGCGAGGCTTTTGTTAAGTTATTCGACACCAACGATCAGCGCGAAGGCGTACAAGCATTCTTAGAAAAGCGCACACCCAATTGGCAAAATAAATAGCCTGTAGGCATGTCTTAATATTTACTTTACTCATTTTAATTTTGGTAGGTCTCTTTTATGACAGCAGTAACAGAAAACACAGAACAAGAAGCGCCAGTCCTGTTCAATACTGAGCCGACAGAGTGCGGTCATCTGATTGGCATAATGACGTTAAATACGCCAAAGTCTCTGAATGCGCTCAGCGTTGAGATGTGTCAGTTATTAGCCAAGCAGCTAGAGCAGTGGCAAAACGACGATCAGGTAGTGGCATTGGTATTAAAAGGCGCAGGCGATAAGGCATTTTGTGCTGGCGGTGATATTCGCAAGCTTTATGACAGTATGTCTAGTGATGCACCGCTACCGAATCCTTATGCGACAGAATTTTTTGGTCATGAATATCGTCTTTATCGGCAGATGCACTTTTATTCCAAACCACTAATACTCTGGGGTGACGGCATTATTATGGGTGGTGGCATGGGCTTGATGGCAGGTTGTAGTCATCGTTTGGTCACCGAGCGTACCCGCTTTGCTATGCCAGAAGTAACCATTGGACTGTTCCCTGACGCCTCTGGCAGTTGGTTCTTGCAGCGCATGCCAGCTAAAACAGGTTTGTTCTTAGGGCTAACGGGTGCGATGTGTAACGGCAAAGATGCTTTATTAGCCAATCTTGCAGAGTATGCCGTTGCCAGTAGTGATTATGATGCCGTTATACAAAGTTTAAAACAGAGTGATTGGCAAGCGGCAGCAGATAGCACCGATAAATGTCACAACGATAGCGCTCATAGTATCGTCAGTCGCGCATTAGCAGCACATCCTGTAGCCGAATTGCCTGCTAGCAAATTAGCAACCTATTGGCATCCTATCCAGCAATTGATGAACAGCGGCGGCTTAGGAGATATTGATGCACTTCTACAAAGTGACGAAGCGCTCGCAAAATTAGATACAAACTTTGCAGCAGACAGCTGGACGCAGCGAGCAGTAGAGACTTATCGTAAAGGCTGTCCAGTTACGGCCGCTTTGACCTATTCGCTTTATTATAAAGTGACTGATTTGTCGCTAGAGCAAGTCTTGTATTTAGAGACCAATGTCGCCGTACATTGTGCCGCCAATCCTGATTTTAAAGAAGGCGTACGGGCGCTACTGATTGATAAAGATCGCAATCCACAATGGTCACGCTCATTAGCAGAGTGTCTCAGTAGCGAAGGGCAAGCATATATTCATAGCCACTTTGTAAACCCTTATGCTAAAGGCCAGCACCCTTTAGGCGGCTGGTTGGGCGAAGGCGCATTCGGTAACCAACTTGTGCGCTAAAAACTTATAGTTCAATGAAACAAATCAGGTAAAAATTAAAAAATGTAAGATTCCATAAAGCATTGTCCACATATATGTATAAATAATAAGCAATCATCAAGGAGCGATGAGATGGGTACAAAGGATACAGATTTAAGTAATAAGGCATCAAACGATACTACTAAGCCAAATATCGCCTTTATTGGGCTTGGCAATATGGGCGCACCGATGGCAGAGAACTTGTTAAAGGCAGGTTATACGCTATCGGTTTATGACTTGTCTGCGGAGGCAACCGCGCGCTTGCAGCAAGCAGGTGCCAGTGTGGCTGATAGTCCTAAAGATGCTGCGAGCAATGCACAAGTTGTCATTAGCATGTTGCCTGCGGGCGAGCACGTCCATTCTGTCTATCTAGGTGAGAATGGCGTTAATGGCCTACTAGCAGAATTACCTAAGGGTACTTTGGTCATCGATAGCAGTACCATCGCAGCAGCTGATGCAAGATTGGTGGCAGAAGCAGCAAGTAAGGTTGGTATCGACTTCTTAGATGCGCCAGTCTCCGGTGGTACAGGAGGCGCCATTGCTGGCACTTTAACTTTTATTGTCGGTGGTAGTGACGATGCATTCGCTAAAGCCGAACCAATACTCGCCGTTATGGGCAAAAACATCTTTCATGCAGGCGAGCATGGTGCCGGACAAGTGGCGAAAATCTGCAATAATATGCTGTTAGGTATTCTCATGGCAGGGACGGCAGAGGCGATTAATTTAGGCGTAAAAAACGGTCTCGACCCTAAAGTGCTATCAGATATTATGCTACAAAGCTCGGGCCGTAACTGGACGCTAGAGGTTTATAACCCTTATCCGCAGGTGATGGAAAATGTGCCCTCTAGCAACGGTTATAAAGGCGGCTTTATGAGTAAACTCATGCAAAAGGACCTTAATCTTGCGATGCAAACGGCTAGGGATACCGATGTTGAAACGCCGATGGGAGCCAAGGCTACTGAGCTTTATAAATCTCACATAGTAGAAAATGGCGATAAAGATTTTTCTAGTATTATGGCGCGTCATGACAGTTCGGTCTTGTCTTAAAGCACGAAACGCTTCAAATCCTTAATCAATTTTGCATAGAGTGTTTTTCTAATTGCCAACATGTTATTAACAAAGCATAAAAAAGGTCTGCGCTGAACTGACCCCCAAATGTTGGACGGTTTAGTTTATAACAAGGACTGAGTTCTGTATTGCACAGGACTCAGTCCTTTTTACTCAGTCATATTTTTTCTTAATGTCACACACCCTAGTTTTGTAGCTCATACACCAATGCTTGAATATCATGCGCTGCCTTTTGCAAGCGCGGCACATGCTCCATTAGCTCATCTAATGACACGCGAATGGTTGGTGCGTGGATATATAGCGACGCCAGATAGCGAGATTTTTTGTCTAGTACAGGCACTGACACCCCTACCATCTCTGAGATAAATTCCTCATTATCGATACCAATGCCTGTCTCTGCGATACGATCAAGCTCGGCATTTAATGTATCAATATCGGTAATCGTATTTTTGGTAAATTTATCTAACGGTAGGCCTTGTAGTATTTTAGCGCGGCTGGTCGCAGACAACTGGCTTAAATATAACTTACCCGTAGCCGTACACCACATCGGTGATTTCGCGCCGACAGGCAGATATATTTGCAAAGGCAGCGAGGTGTTAGCGCGATTGGTATACATCATGTCCATCTGGTAAGGAATGGCGATACCGCAAGTCTCCTTAATCTCATCAACCAATTTTTGTAAAATAATTTGCCGCTCATTAAAAAACTGACGCTGCTGCCAAAGCTCAACGCTCAAATTACGCACCCGCTTGCCAGGAATAATACCGCCGCCAATATCGACGGTCACAAACCCTTCATCGACTAAGTTTTGAATCAAGCGATGGATAGTAGGTTTTGGGATATCAAGCTCTTGCGACAGTTCAAGTGGTGAGAGGGGTTTTGACGCATAAGACACCGCTTCGATAATCTCTAAAACACGGGTAATCGACGAAACTTTTGGCATAAAAATGGCTCAATAAGAATAATAAAGGTAAAGCGAAAAGTAGAAAAAAATCATTAATACGCTAATGAAAAGTCCAAAAATGCAAATACTAAAAAGACATCTATTAATAGCTCTAATTTAGCATAATAACGCACTCAAACAAGCTATCTTATTAGATGTAAACGATATATTTACGTTTTTATAGTTCAGACTAATTTCCCGCACTTCTGTTCTAGATCTTATTTTGGGTAGCATTAGATACGTTAGCTCACAAACCACAACAAACTGTAGTAATAAACTCTATAACTGTAATTGAGTTAAAGGGGAAGGTAGGCCATTATACTGACATGTTTTGTAATACCTTTACATGAGCGTTAAGCGATGTAATATTCATGTTCTGACTATTCAGTTGCTTTGAGAGTATTGTGTAACAGGAAAGCGAAGTTTTGCAGGTTGGTGTAGCAAATATTACAATATCTATGCAATCTTTACATAACGGCAAATAAAAAGTGCATTCATGGGGGTGACTTTTTAAGCCAAAATTGTTTTAATCTGCTCAACAAAATGGTTGTTTATAAAAAATTTAAATTATCATTTTTTTACGGGCGAGTTATTTCACACTTTAGGAGAGTATTTATGAAACTTATTAAATTAACAGCAATTTCTGCTGCTGTATTAGCATCTACTGCTGCACTAGCAGCTGAACCAGTTATCGTTGTTGATAACAACGATGCGGTTGTATACGAAGCAGAGCCAGTTGCAGTAGCTTATCAAGCTGAGCCAGTTGCTGTCGTACAACCAGCAAACTCATATAGCGACAGAACTTTTTTCCAAACTGTGACTCATCCAGCGGCTATCAGTGCTGAAGTAGGTACACTAGGTTATGGTGCTAATATCGGTTGGGCACTTAACGACAAAACTGAATTACAAGCTGGTTGGGCAGGTGGCGACGTTGCCGACCTATTCGGCGGTGACTTTGATGCAAATGACATTAACTACGATGTTGATACAGATTTTAGCAACCCGTACCTAGGTGTACAGTTACGTCCTACTGGTAACTGGTTCACAATGGGCGCTGGTATCATCGTTCCTGACAACGATATCGATGTACGTGCAAATTCTGAAGGTGACGGTTATTACAGTATTGATGGTGATAGATATTATACAGGTCAAGCTCCTGTAGATGCTCCAGATGTTGCTGGCGAGTACGTTGGTAACCTAGAAGGTTCAATTGAGCACCGTAACAAGTTAGCACCTTACTTAACCGTGGGTTTCCGTCCTAACATTACTAACAACTTTGGTGTGTTTGGTGAACTTGGTGCAGCGTACATGGGTAAAGTGGACGCTACAATCAATCGCACTGATGATAATCCAAACTCTGCTGCAAATATTGTTGCTGATCGCGCAGAAAAAGATCTAGAAGATAAAAACTGGTTAGAGTGGATGCCAATTGTTAAACTTGGTGCAACTTACCGCTTCTAAGCTAATCACAGTTTAATGACTGTTATTAGAAGATAAGTAGCAATAAAAAACGATCCTTTTTAGGGTCGTTTTTTTTGGTCTAAAATATAGTTCTCACTCATTTTTTTAAAAGCATTAGGAAATATTTAATAAACAATCACGGTTTGCTGATGAGGTAAAAGAGCGATACGGTAATTGCTTTTATTGTCGTTAATGTCCAGTAAAGGTGATTTGCTTGTAGCGCCACTTACTAAATCAGCAATGAGGTAAGAGTAGTCCTTTCCTAATCCTTGTGCCAGCTTATACTGAAAAACCTTAATAAAACTTTCTTTTATTTGCCATAGTAGCTTGGCGATTATATTTCTTTGCATAGGTGGTAAGGTCTGCAAGATAGCCATCTCATTGGCGTGGTAAAAGCGCTGCGCCACCTTCCATTTAACGGCATTTATTTCTATATCAATGCCCACAGGTCGATAAGCGCTAATGATCACCGCGACTTTATTATCCAAATGTTCAAATAGATTTTCGTTTTTATGCTGATTAGAAATGATGCGCTTATGGGTGCCAGTATGACTAAAGCAGACGTAGTATTGACTATTGGCAAGTCGATATGGAAAACTTGCATCATTCAAGGTATCAATCATCTCTAGCTTATTAAGTAGTGAATGTAATAATAATCGTACGCCAGTGCGCTGCTGTTGGCGCTGAAGATGAGCTATCTCGCGTGTGGATAGAGACACGGTAGGAATGCGATATTGCCATTGCATGTGACGCAATTTTTCCACGCTCGTATTTAAAAATAGATTGGGATTAAATAACAGCGGTAAATCGCTGAGTAAAACGGGATAATTTAAAAAAGAAGGCATGATAATCTGAGCTGACGCATACCAGGTGGTAGCGTCAAGTTGCTGGTAGTGAATATCACGTAATTTTAAAGATGACATAATTTATCTGTAGAATATGAATAGAATAAGAAAAGCCCAACAATAGATTGCTGGGCTTCTTTAAATTACGGCTGATTAACTCTTATTAAATACTATTAGTAAGACAATTCAGCACGGCGGTTTTGGGCATAGGCATCTTCTGTTGTACCGGCAACAGCAGGGCGTTCTTCACCATAGCTGATGATACGGACGTTATTTACAGCAACACCTTGAGCGGCAAGATAATTACGTGCAGCTTGGGCACGGCGCTCACCTAGTGCCATGTTGTACTCGCGGCTACCACGCTCATCGGTATGACCTGCGATAACGACACCAGCGTTTGGATTTGAGCTTAGGAGGCTAGCGTGTTGGTTTAATACACTGGCAGCTTCTGAGGTGATTTCACTGCTATCAAAAGCAAAATAAACCACGGCTTGTAGATTTTCTGCACCAGTGATAACGGCATTTGAATTATCAACGATAACCGCACCGTTATAACCAACTTGACCACCTGGGATACCTAGTGGGGCAACGACCACTTCTGATGTCGCACGTTTGTTAGCACAACCTGACGCAAATACGACAGCGCTTGATAATACTGCGAGGGCAGCAACTTTTGCAATACTGGTAGACATATAAGCTCCTAAAATTTTAATAGCATTGATTTTAATGGCATTTGTTGTTTTTGAACTGCTTACGGTAAAACTTAGGTAATTACTATCTACCATATACTAAATGTTACTTTATGTAAGTAGTATTACTGTAAATAGTTCGAGAGTTTACCTAAAGATATGTAGCATTCTGATTAAAACCTTTGAATTGATTTCTACCTTAACCAATTTAATTACTCATCGTACTTGAAATTTCATAGTTTAGGTCAATGTAACTATCTTAAAAACTTTGTTTATAACGAACACCGTGCTAATTAATAGGGCACTGTAAAATAATCAATTGACTGTTTAAAACGTGAATAATAATAGGAATTTCCATGTCCACTACTGAAACTGACGCACAAATTATCAATCCTGACATGCCAGATGTGCCGCCACATGCGCCAAGTAAAATACATTTGAAAGACTATCAACCGCCAAGCTTTGCGGTCGAAACCGTCGATTTGGATATTAAGTTATTCGATGACCATGCTATTGTGGATAGTACTTTGATGATGCAGCGCCAGACTGAGAGCGACTTAGTGCTGTATGGCGAAGGACTTGAGCTGTTATCTATTAAGCTGAATGGTGAAATACTTAACAGCGAGTGCTATACGCAAACGGATGGTAAATTGACCATTACCGATGCGCCGGAGCATAGCAAATTACAACTACAAGTACGTATCCATCCGCATACCAATACCGCGCTTGAAGGCTTATATATCGCCGGTAGTGGTGACGATACTATGTTCGTCACCCAATGTGAGCCTGAGGGCTTTCGCAAGATTACCTTTTATCCAGACCGTCCCGATGTGCTGGCAAGATTTACCACGCGTCTTGAAGCCGATAAGCGTTTCCCGACGCTATTGAGTAATGGTAACTTGCTCGAAGCGGGTGAAGTGTCGGATGCGCCTGAGCGTCATTACGCGATATGGCAAGACCCGACCAATAAACCAAGTTATCTGTTTGCTTGTGTCATCGCCGACTTAGATGTATTGACTGACAGCTATACGACGAGCGAAGGACGCGAGGTGAAGCTTGAGCTCTATGCAAAATCTGAAGATATTGATAAATGTGCTGTCGGTATGCAAGCATTAAAAGACTCGATGCAGTGGGATGAGGTCAATTATGGCCGCGCGTATGATTTAGACCGTTATATGATTGTTGCCGTCAGTCAGTTTAATATGGGCGCGATGGAAAACAAGGGTTTAAATATCTTTAACACCGCTTGTGTCTTGTCTAGTCCTGAAACGACCACAGATGCACGCAGCTTTAGTGTCAAATCTATCATTGCTCATGAATACTTTCATAACTGGACAGGCAATCGTATCACGTGCCGTGATTGGTTTCAGCTGTGTCTAAAAGAAGGCTTTACCGTTTATCGGGATCAATCATTTTCGGCCGATCAGCAGTCAAGTGCTGTCCAACGTATCGATGACGTGGCAACCTTGCGCGCGCATCAATTTGCTGAAGATGCCGGACCATTGGCGCACCCTGTACGTCCTGAGAGTTTCGTTGAGATTAATAACTTTTATACCACCACTGTTTACGAGAAAGGCGCTGAAATCGTCCGTATGATTGCCAATACGTTAGGGCCTGATAACTTTCGTAAAGGTACGGACGAGTACTTCCGCCGTTATGATGGGCAAGCGGTCACGGTTGAAGACTTTTTATCGGCGCTTAGTATTACCGATAGCAAGATTGAGGACTTTATCGCCTGGTATCGTCAGCCCGGTACGCCAGTGGTGTCTGGTCACCAAGATTATGACAGCGCGACGCAGACATTGACTATTACTTTGAGTCAGCAAACCCGTCAGGTTGCAGGTTTTGATGCACCAAAACCCTTGCCGATACCCGTAGCGACCGCATTATTTGATAAAAATTCTGGTCATATCATCGCTGAACGTATGCTGCTACTGGATCAAGCAGAGCAGACTTTTACCTTTGAAAATGTAATGAGCGAGCCAGTCGTGTCGTTGTTACGCGATTTTAGCGCGCCAGTACAGCTGAATTATGATTATCAAGATGAAGACTTGGCATTTTTGCTCAAATATGAAACCAACGGTTTTAACCGCTGGCAAGTTACGCAAATGCTGGTCAATCGTATTTTACTGCAAGGTCACGGCGCGAAAAGCAGTCCTGAGGTGTATCTACAAGCAGTGGCGCAGGCCTTACCTGAACTGGCTGCTAATGATGCGATGTTGGCGGCACGTTTGCTGGATATTCCATCATCACAGGAGCTGGCAGCTGCTATTCATCAAGAATACGATCCAGAGCTGGTAAAAGCACAACGTGAAAGCTTATATCAACAGCTGGCGACAGCGCTAAAAGATCAGTGGTCTGAGCTTTATAAGCAGTTACCAATACAGGTTTATGAAGATAGTGCGGAAGCTCGTGGCAATCGCGCTTTACGTAATGTGGTGCTTGATATGGCACTGA
This sequence comes from Psychrobacter sp. SHUES1, assembly GCF_001652315.1. Classification (NCBI taxonomy): domain Bacteria; kingdom Pseudomonadati; phylum Pseudomonadota; class Gammaproteobacteria; order Moraxellales; family Moraxellaceae; genus Psychrobacter; species Psychrobacter sp. SHUES1. The sequence goes on from NZ_LXWA01000028.1 coordinate 20,350, forward strand.
CCGCTAACGTCGATGGCGCTACTGAATGGGCAGAGCAGCAGTATCATAACGCCAGCTGTATGACCGAGCGTTTTGGCGCGTTAAAGGCGATGGTCAATCATCAACTGGCAAACGCTGATAAGTATCTGGCGGATTTTTATCAGCGCTTCCAAAATAATGATTTGGTCATTGATTTATGGTTTAGTGTGCAAGCCTCTGCTGATGCGGTTACGCCTGATACTATTAAATCCTTACTTGCGCATAACGATTTTGATTGGAATACGCCCAACCGTGTGCGCTCAGTCATCAGCGCCTTTACCTCGCAGCCTACGGTGTTGTGGACACCAGAGGGTTTAGATATTTATATCGCTGTGATTAAAAAGCTGGATGACGCCAATCCGGTGTTAGCGTCACGCTTATTGCAAGTGCTGGCACGTTGGAATACTTTGATTGAACCGCACCGTCAAATGGCGCATGAGCAGTTGCATGAACTACAAAAGCAAGCGACTTCTAAGCATGTAATTGAAAGCTTAAACAGTGTATTAGGTGCGGCAAATGAAGGTTCTGCAACTGCGTAAAGAGCAGTACTTTATAAGTTAATACTTATAAAGCAAGATTAGTCAGTTAAAAGACATAAAAAAGGCCCGTCTGATATCTGATATTAAACGGGCTTTTTTATGAATGGTCGATAACGACTAATTCTGACCAGTCACTACTAACGATTCGGCAAAACGTCTTTAACCATATCGCGTAGATTGTGTAGAGCGCTAACGGTGCTTTCCCAATCTAGGCAACCATCGGTGATAGATTTACCGTATTCAAGCTGGCTCAAATCTGCCGTTAGCTTTTGATTGCCACCTTTTAAATGACTCTCAATCATCAAACCGATAATAGATTTATTACCGTTTTTAATCTGCTCGGCAACGTTTTGAATGACCATTGGTTGCAGATACGGGTCTTTACCTGAGTTGGCGTGGCTTGAGTCAATCATAATTTTGCTATTGGTTTTGCCTTTTGCTAGCTCATTTTCAACTTGTGCAACAGCGGTTTCATCATAGTTTGGCTTACCATTACCACCGCGTAGGACTACGTGCGCGTAGGGGTTGCCTTTAGATTTGATGATAGAAACTTTGCCATCTGCTGATAAGCCGAGGAAGCTATGACCTTCTTTTACCGCTTGCATGGCATTAACCGCAACGGTCATGCCGCCATCGGTGCCGTTTTTAAAGCCAACTGGGCACGATAAGCCTGAGCTCATTTCACGATGCGTTTGGCTTTCGGTGGTACGCGCACCAATCGCTGACCAACTAATCAAATCCTGAATGTACTGCGGCGTATTTGGGTCTAAGGCTTCGGTTGCGCACGGCAGACCTTTTTCATTCAAATCAAGCAGTAGCTTACGAGCAGTGCGCAGACCTTTTTCGATATCAAAGCTGTCGTTCATATCAGGGTCATTGATCATGCCTTTCCAGCCAACCGTAGTACGCGGCTTTTCAAAATAAACGCGCATCACAACGAAGATGCTGTCTTCAATCTCTTTTGCCAATACCGCCAAGCGATCGGCGTATTCGTGGGCGGCTTTAATATCGTGAATAGAGCAGGGGCCAATAACCACAAATAGACGCTTGTCTTTGCCATCGAGGATATCTTGGATGGTATTGCGACCTTTTAGAACCGTGTTATAGGCGTCATTCGACAAAGGTAGCTCAGACTTTAGCTCAGCGGGTGTGATTAAAGGAATGAATTTTTCAATATTCACGTCGTCAATATCTGCATTATGAGTAGCTGGTGTTGTCATGATTATATATCGTCTAGCTGATTTATAGGGATATTCATTATGCGGACAAAAGCGCTGGTTGACAAGGGCAGTCGTACAGTTAATTGACTGCTAACTGGAATGTGGCGACCAAAACTTTGTTATGGCTAATGGCTGCATCCCGTCTTAACATGCTGTCACTCATAGGTATATAAGAATAATAAGGCAGTGTAAAGCATAGGTGAAATGATGCTTTATCGCTAACCTAAGTCCAAATTTGCATTAAACAGAACGTTTATAGGCAGATATAAATGAGTGATACTGAATGGATTTTGTGCACTAATTTCGCTATTTTTAGCTATTTCCAGCACTGTCACGTATGATGGCAATATAAACGACTAAGTTCGAGCATTATAGAATGCTATCAAGATGCCTTTTAATGGGCATCTTATTACGGTTAAGCTATGTTATATTTTATATAATCATTTTTATGATAGACGCATTTTATCTTTTGTTTCATTTAACTGTGCTACTCAAATGGCACCAATTAAATTGTACCACTTTAATATTGAGAGCTTATCATGACAGATCCTGCTACGCCTCACCAACCTGCTGATACAACGCCAGCACCGGATGCTTATGGTGCTTTTGATAAATTGCCTGAGGTTACAAGCTTGCCACTGGTGATAGGGATTGTCGCCGGGGAAGTGTCAGGCGACAGTTTGGGTGCAGATTTTATGCAGCAGATGAATAATCTGCGTGATGATATTATTTGGGTTGGGGTTGGCGGCGCAAAGATGCAAGCGCAAGGGCTACAAAGTATTTTTCCGTTATCGCGCTTAGCTGTGATGGGCTTGGTCGAAGTAGTGGCGCAGTTACCGGACTTGCTTAAAGCGCGTCAAGAGCTGCTGACGGCATTTAAAACGGCAAGTATTGATTGGTTTATCGGCATTGATGCACCCGACTTTAACCTTAGAGTGGCAAAGAAATTAAAGCCGCAGGGCGTGTTTTGCGTGCAGTATGTCAGCCCTTCTATTTGGGCGTGGCGTGAGTCGCGTATTCATAACATTATGGCAGCGACCAATCTGGTACTTTGCCTATTCCCATTTGAGCTGCCGGTCTACGAGCGTTATAATCATCCCGCGATTTGCGTCGGTCATCCGCTACTACGAACCATTGATCAGACCTTACTTGAGACGCCCATCAATCAGCGCCGTAGCGAATTGGTCTGGCATAATGATGGCTTGCAGCAGTTTTTCATCGACCGCTTTGATGAGGTCAGTCAGCTTATTTGCGTCATGCCCGGCTCTAGGCGTGGTGAGATAACGGCTATTTTGCCGCTTATGCTCGATGGTATCCAAAGACTTTTGCTGTTAGATCCTAAGCTATGCTTTATCATTCCAACTGTCGATCAAAACCATCAATATATCGTGCAAGATGTGATCGATAAGCGCTCAGAGCAACTGCGGGCGGCGATTGCGGTGGTCTATGATGAAAGTCAGCCAGCCTTTAGTCAGCTGGCGATGGCGGCATCAGACATGGTTATGTTAGCGTCGGGTACTGCAACCTTGGAAGCCATGCTGCTTGAGCGTCCAATGGTGGTGATTTATCAATTAAATCAGCTGACTTATCAGATAGCAAAACGTTTGGTGAAAGTCCCTTATGTCGGTTTGCCCAATATTTTGGCAGACAGCGCAATCGTGCCCGAGCTTATCCAAGAGCAGGCAAGTGGTGATAATATCTGTCGTACCGTGATGCGTTTGTTGCAGCCGCGCGCGTACGCTGAACAATTAAAAGCGCTGATTGATACCAAGTATGCATTGCAACAACAAAGCAATCATGACCCTGCGCATAGCGTCATCGAACAGTGGTTTGTTCAAAACCGCGACAGTTATCAAAGTCATGATTTTAATGGACAAGACGGTCATGTCAGTCAAGAAAATTACGACAGCCAAGACAATTATCAAGCTCAGTAATCAAGATTAATAACTAAGCTCAGTAATCAAGCGCTAATTATGTTAGGCACGCAAAAAATTCATTAAACCGTAAAGTTAAGAAATAATAAAGTTATGAGTACTATGTCTTCTACAGAAAATAACCCTATAAAAAGCCCAGCTATGCCTAAGCATACCGTTCAGACTGAAAGAGTTATTGAGCAAGTTGATATTAAAGGACAATACATACAACTGGCGGCTCCCATACAGTTATCAGGGCAAATCAATATCGCAGAACTGATTGCGCAATACTCATTAAGTTTAGAAAACTTGCAACCAGCAACCTTACAAATTGGCGTGGATGAAGCAGGGCGTGGCCCGCTGCTAGGTAGCGTTACTGTCGCTGCGGCAATATTACCTGCGGCGTGGTCAGGTTTAATTGAAAATGAGCCACTAAAAAATACGCCATTGTCTATACTGACGGACTCGAAACAGCTGAGTGAAAAAAAGCGCGATATTCTTTATCCGTTGGTTCAGCAGCATGCAGTCGCGCACATCGTCGCTGATATACCGCCAGCGGTCATCGACCAAGTCAATATCTTGCAAGCAACCATGCTTGGTATGCGCTTATGTACTGAGATTTTATTGGAAGTAGTCGCTAAATACCTTGATGAAGAACAGAAAGCACGTTTTGAGATATTGATTGATGGCAATCGTTGCCCGGATTTAGATTATGTAAGCATTGCTAAATATGGTATTCAAGAGCCAGCGATTGACTGTCAAGCGTGGGTAAAAGGCGATGGCCGACATACCAGTATCGCGGCGGCCAGTATTTTAGCAAAAGTCAGCCGTGATAAGACTATGTATGCGCTTGATGCCGAACATCCTGAATATGGCATCGCCAAGCATAAAGGCTATCCAACGCGCGCCCATATGGAAGCGATTGCAGCTCATGGCGTATTAGCCGCGCATAGACGTAGCTTTGCACCGGTAAGAAAAGTGCTTGAAAGTTAATATTGCCTGACCTAAAAATGATCATTAGCTAGCAGAATGAGACTGCTTAATAAAATAGCCTAAGCAAATAAATTTAAATAAGAAAATGCTTTTAGTCATAAAAAAACCCTCTGTTTATTAAGAACAGAGGGTTTTTTTATTTAAACCTTTAACAACAGAAACCTTCAAAGTCCCAAAAATACTTAGAACGATGAGTTGGGCTGCTTTAAAAACGCTTCTTCTTCGTCAGTCGTTTCACGATCCAACGTGTCGTTACGATGTGGATAGCGTCCAAATTTATCGATAATCTCTTTATGACGCTCTTCAAACTCTAAGGTTGTTGCATCATTTAATTGCTTAAACAGCGGCAGATAGCGCTCATGAATCATGGCCGATTCAGAATGCATAAATGGCATGATAATAAATTTGCGCCACTGCGCTGGCAGCGTATCAAAATATGGTTGTCCAATGGCTTCTTGTGCCAATGCTAGCGCCATGCCATCTTGGGCAAAAGCGCACGCTTGCTCACGGCATAAATTACGCGAAAACTGATCTAACACGATAATTTCTGCCAAGCGTCCTGCTAGCGCTGTGACTGAGCTATTGCTATCAGTCGCTGCATCTGCGATACGCCACGACACGCATTCACCCTGTTTTGCTGCCTGCCAAATATCATAAAACTTGTCTTTTATCTTTTTATCAAAAGCATCATTTTGCGCAAACCAATACTGCTCATTGTCTTTATCGAACCAAAAATCCAATACCGCACGCGCATCCGCAGCAAGATGTTCTAAGCTGATGTTTTGTGGGTCTAGCTGGGATAGGTTGGCTGGGTTTTTAGCCGTAGAATAATCGGTCGAGAGTGCCATAAGATATTCTAATTATGATGAATTTAGTCTACTATAGCGCAATTATTTAGGTCTGTCATGATACCGACCGCAGCTATTAGGTAACCTCTTATGAATACAAATTTACCGTTACAAACCAGCCCTTCATCTTTGCCTGCAACGCCCTATTATCTACTTGATGAAGCGGCAATCGTTGCCAATATGCAGATTATCGCGCGTCTGTGCGAGCTATCTGGCGCCAAAGCCTTGCTCGCGCTCAAATGTTTTGCCACTTGGGGCGTGTTTGATGTCATGCAGCCTTATTTGCATGGTACAACCTCGTCTTCATTGAATGAAGTGCGGTTGGGCTATGAGACCTTTGGTAAAGGTAAAGGCGGTGATAATAAAAAAGAAACCCATGCTTATAGCGTTGCTTATAGCGCCGATGAAATCGACGAAGTATTGAGCTATGCCGATAAAATAATCTTTAATTCCATCTCGCAGCTGAATGCTTTTAAAGACCAAGCCAAAGCACAAAATATACCAGTAGGGCTACGCTTAAATCCAAAGACCAGTAATTCGTCCTTTATTATTGCTGATCCTGCGCGTCCCTTTAGCCGCTTAGGTGAGCATGATAAAGATAAGATTACCGCCGTACTTGCTGATATCACAGGCGTCATGATTCATAACAACTGTGAAAATGATAGCTTTGAAGCATTTAGCGCAAGCTTAGCCGATATCGAAAACAGGTTTGGTGAGGTGCTGGCGCAGCTTGAATGGGTGAGCTTGGGCGGTGGTATTCACTTTATCGCGCCTGATTATCCACTCGAAAAACTGGCTGATAGATTAAAAGGCTTTAGCGAGAGATACGGCGTACAAGTCTATCTTGAGCCGGGCGAAGCAAGTATTCATGGTGCTGGCTCATTAGTCACGACCGTCTTAGATACCATGCACAATGAAAAAAATCTCGCCGTCGTCGATGCCTCTATCGAAGCACATATGCTTGATTTACTGATTTATCGCGAGTCTGCTCCCATTGTGTCCATTAATGAAGAATCAATAGATATGATGCCGGTAAATAAAGATCAAAAAGAGGGCGCTGCAGACAATACTATTATTTACGGTCGTTCTTGTTTGGCAGGCGATATCTTTGGTGAGTACGCCTTACCGAGTAATTTGAAAATTGGCGATACCATTGCGTTTGGCAATGCTGCCGGTTATACCATGGTCAAGAAAAACTGGTTCAATGGTGTGGGCATGCCTGCAATCGTTATCCGCCGTTTAGATGGGTCGATAGATGTGCAGCGTGAGTTTGATTATCAAGATTATAAGGCCAGCTTGTCTTAATTTTGCTATTAATAATAAGCTGGTAAGATTTGAATAATAAAATTGCATGTCATCTTATCGATTAATTATTGCCGAAAGGTGGGTAAAAATTGTTATAATCGCCGCGGGTAAAAGCAAGTAGCCAAATACTGCTTTGCCCGACGGGTGTGTGGGTTTTCCTCGGTCTTCCTTTTTAATTCACGCATATCATTCACTCGTTTCTGTTTTGACTCGCCACCATCGATGGTATCGACAGGGACACAAAGGAGGATTGTTCATTGAACACAAATCAAACCAACCCTAGCAAAAAAGACGTGCTTATCATCGGTGCAGGCGGTGTGGCGCAAGTGGTCGCGCATAAATGTGCGATGCATAATGACGTCCTTGGCGAGATTCATATTGCCTCACGCACGCAAGATAAATGTGATGCCATCGCCCAAAGTGTCAAAGAGAAGAATAGCTTTAAGCTGCCTGCGGTATTACATACCCATCAAGTCGATGCGATGGATACGCAAGCGCTGATACAGCTGATTGAAGAGACGGGTATTCAAATCGTTATCAATGTCGGTTCGGCATTTGTCAATATGACCGTTTTAGAGGCTTGTATTGAAACAGGCTCGGCTTATATTGATACCGCCATTCATGAAGATCCGCGCAAGATTTGCGAGACGCCGCCATGGTATGACAACTATGAATGGCAGCGTAAACAGCGCTGTGCCGACAAGAACATCACGGCGATTTTGGGTGCTGGATTTGATCCTGGTGTGGTCAATGCCTATGCGCGACTTGGCTATGACATGATGGATGCAGGTTCGGTGACGGATATCGATATTATCGATATCAACGCTGGCAGCCACGGTAAGTATTTTGCCACCAACTTTGACCCTGAGATTAATTTCCGTGAGTTCACCGGTACGGTTTATTCTTGGCAAGACAGTAAGTGGCAGTCGAATAAGATGTTTGAAGTCAAACGTACCGATGATTTGCCAGTCGTTGGCGAGCAAAACAGTTACCTAAGTGGTCATGACGAGATTCATTCTTTATCGGCTAACCTAGATGTGCCAAATATTCGCTTTTGGATGGGCTTTGGTGAGCATTATATTAATGTGTTTACTGTGCTCCAAAACCTAGGTCTATTGTCTGAGCAGCCGGTGATGACTGCTGAAGGGCAAGAAGTGATTCCGCTTAAGGTGGTGAAAGCCGTACTGCCGGATCCAAGTTCGCTTGCGCCAAATTATACGGGCAAAACCTGCATCGGCGACAAGGTTAAAGGCAAAATTAACGGCGTTGATAGCGAGGTATTTATCTACAATATCTCCGATCATAAAGACGCTTATAACGAAGTCGGTAGCCAAGGCATCTCTTATACTGCAGGCGTGCCACCCGTTGCTGCTGCAATGTTGGTCGCGACGGGCGAGTGGGATGCGGGCAAAATGGTCAACGTTGAAGAACTTGATGCAAAGCCATTTATCAACTTGCTAAATGAGATTGGTTTGCCAACGCGTATCCAAGACGCCAACGGTGATAGAGCGCTTGAGTTTGATATGTAATATATCTTAAGCCATAAAAAAGCCCGTCTAATTTCTCGATAAGAGCGTTAGGTGGGCTTTTTTTATGCAACAAACTTTATAGTGAATGAAAGTGCCCTTTTTCATTACTTTAGCTTTAAATAGTTTCATACGTATGATTTTCTCTCACGATGCTTTACTACTGACGCTAAGCCTATATCATCATTGGATAAACACATTCAGCATAATGACATTAAACTAGGGGTAGAATATAGTGAACCTAATACGGACAGTCATATAAAAATAAGGAATATAAATGAGCGACAAACCGAATGACGATGGCTTAAGGGAGGCTGACGAGTCAAATAATCCATCAGTAAATGAGCCTAGCGAAAGCTCGCGCCCGCCGTTTGAGCGCAGGCAGTTTGGCGGTACAGAACGCCAATCAAAACCGTTTGATGAAGATGTGCCAATCTCCCGCAGCGATCTGAAAAAAGGAGCACAGGAGCTGTCAGAAAACAGTGTGGCTCATATTAATTGGAGCGTACTGATTGTCTCATCAGTTGTGATTGTGGCGTTTTCGATATGGGCAATTTTGATGCCTATCAATGCCAGTACAACGATGAAAACAGTCGTTGATTGGATTGCGACCAATCTTGGCTGGTATTACGTGATTACCATGGTGATGGTCATCGGTTTTGTGCTGTGGGTAGCACTGTCTAAAGCAGGTAGCATACGCCTTGGGCCTGATGATTCGCGGCCACAGTATAAACTGGGAACGTGGGCAGCGATGTTATTTGCCGCTGGGGTAGGCATTGACATGCTGTTTTTTTCAGTCACTGGCCCCGTCGTACAGTATTTGACCCCGCCGTCTGGTGAAGGAGCAAGTGCTGCTGCTATGCAAGACGCTGTGGTTTGGACAATGTTCCATTACGGCATTGCCGGCTGGTCTATTTATGCACTGCTTGGTATGGCAATGGGTTATTTTGCCTACCGTTGGGGCATGCCTTTATCCATTCGGGCGGCGCTTTATCCGCTGCTCGGTAAGCGGGTAAAAGGTCCTATCGGCCATGGTATTAGTATTCTTGCCTTGGTCGGCACAGTGTTCGGCGTGGCGACGACCATGGGTATCGGCGTGGTACTCTTAAACGTTGGTTTCTCAAAGTTATTTGGTTTTGAAGAAGGCTTAACGTTACAGATTGCCCTCGTGGTTGGTGCGGTTGTTTTGACCATTTTGGCCACCACTTCGGGGGTTGATCGCGGTATCCGCTGGATCTCCGAGCTCAATCTATGGAGCGCGGTGGCAATGATGGCGTTTATCCTAATCGCTGGCGAGACGGCGTTTTTGTTAAATGCCTTAGTTGAAAATTTGGGTCAGTTCTTTGTCACGCTACCTGCTCGGATGTTTAAAACCTTTGCCTATGTTCCCGGTAGTAGCGATTGGATGGGCAGTTGGACGCTATTCTTTTGGGCGTTTTGGCTCGCATGGGGGCCGTTTGTTGGGGTGTTTTTAGCGCGTATTTCGCGTGGACGCACATTACGTGAGTTTGTCATTGCCGCGATTACAGTGCCGGTATTATGTGACTTTATCATCGTTTCTTTCTTTGGTAATTCCGCCCTTTATGAGGTATTACAAGGAAATACCGCTTTTGCCGAGCTTGCGGTTCAAAGCCCAGAGCGCGGATGGTACGCGCTACTTGAGTTGTTTCCGGGGGCGACTATTTTGATAGCGTTAGCGACGCTTTCAGGATTGCTGTTTTATATCACCAGTGCTAACTCAGGGGCGATGGTGATGTCGAACTTTTCAACCTCTATCCCTGATCCAAGCGAAGATGGCCCAAAGTGGCTACGTATTTTTTGGGCGGTGTTGACGGCAGTATTGACCATCTCTATGTTGATTGCAGGCGGCGTCATTACCATGGAATATGCCACGCTTATCTTTGCTCTTCCTGTGACGATTATTGTTTATCTGGTGATGTTCTCTTTTTCTAAAGCGTTAAAAATAGAACGGGCTGAGCGCGAAGGTACGGTGCTGCGTCGTCCTTCTGTTACGCCAAGTGGCGGGCATATACCGGAGCGTTCTTGGAAGCAGCGCTTGGGACAAATGCTGGCTTATCCGAGCAAACGAGAAACAGAGCAATTTCTTGAGCGTGTCGTTCGTCCGGCGCTAAACGATGTCGCCAATGAGTTTGAGCGCCAAGGTTATAAGATTGATCGTGATAATATTCCTCATATAGCGGGCGATATTGATGTTGGTGGGCCATTATTAAAGGTATCTACTGACGCGCAAAACGACTTTTACTATCAAGTGTCTATGGTCGAGACGCCGTCACCGACCTTTAGTGGCAAGATGTCACCAGTTAGCGATGTTTATTATCGTTTAGAAGTAACGACGCAAACCGGCTCCGGCGGTTATGATTTGATGGGCTTGACCAAGCAGCAAGTGATTGATGATGTGCTTGAACAATATGAAGCGTATCTGACTTTTATTACCAGTCCGCCAGCGACAGATGTGAACACAGCCACCGCGGCAGTAGGAATTACAGGTAAAGGTTGATTGTTTATAACGGTCAAACGATGCAGATAATAGCGGCGCTGTTCTAGCCATCCGCTATCATCTGTCATGTATGTTAGGGCTGCGGCTTAAGCCTTGCTAGGATTATACTTTCTCAACGCCGCGATACGTTCATCAAGCGTTGGATGTGAGCGGAAAAGGTTAGCGATACTAAAGCCCGTAGACTGCCCAGACGAGATTGCAAACGCTTTCATGCTCTCAGGCATCTGGTCTGGACGCTGCTCAGAAGGACGCAAGGCATCCAGTGCGCTAATCATTTTTTCACGGCTGGCAAGCTTTGCCCCCATCTCATCAGCACGGAATTCACGTAGGCGCGAGAACCACATGACGATGGCAGACGCCAAAAAACCCAGCAAAATATCCATCACGATACTGGTGATGAAATAACCGATACCCGGGCCGTCCCCTTCATTTTTAAAGACAGTACGGTCGACGAAGCTACCAATAATACGCGCAAAGAACATGACAAAGGCGTTTACCACCCCTTGAATGAGCGCAAGGGTCACCATATCGCCATTGGCCACATGACCAATCTCATGCGCGAGCACCGCTTCTATTTCATCGGGTGTCATGCTTTGTAGTAGCCCTGAGGAGACCGCGACCAATGCTTGGTTTTTGTTCCAACCGGTTGCAAAGGCGTTTGGCTGAGAATTATTAAAAATTCCTACTTCCGGCATACCAATATTTACCACCTGTGCGTGTTTGGCGACAGTATCAACCAGCCATTTTTCCGTAGCATTTCTTGGCGTTTCAATGACTACTGTGCCCGTTGATTTTTTTGCCATCCATTTTGAGATAAACAGCGAGACCATCGAACCAACCATGCCATATATACCGCACATAATGGCAAGGCTAGTATAATTTAGCCCGCCTGCGCCATGGACGCCGCCAATCCCAAAAAATCTGGATAAAATACCAAACACGATGCTAAAAACCACAATCACCGCTAAGTTGGTTAATAAGAACAATCCGATACGCATCATGACGCTAACTTCCTCATTTAAGTTCAACTACATCTTAGAAACAACACCTTCACTAGAGTAAAGGGTAAAAATGAAACAAATGGCAATTATAACCTTCTATGGATAATAAAGCCGCTCATTCTAATATCAATCGTCACTTAAAACTTGTAGAGTAGGGACAACAGCGGCGTAAAGTGTTTAACTAATGAAGAATAAAAGGCGAAAAGCTAAATAAACACTGAATACTATAATAAGTAATTAAGCGCTCATTTATTATTTAATTCTATATAAGGTCTCATTATGAAATCTCTAGAACTAAAAGTACCGCCAGTCGCGCAAGTTATCGTTACTGCAGCGACCATGGCTGGTGTCTCTAAAGTCGCACCTGCTTTGAAATTTTCTTTGAAAGGTTCTGCGGCATTGGCAATGGGTTTGGGCACCATAGGAGTGGGTAGCGCCATTTTAGGTGTTACTCAATTTAAAAAAGCGCAGACCACACCCAATCCGCAAGCGCTTGAAAAAGTTTCAAGCTTAGTGACTAGTGGTGTGTATCAATATAGCCGAAATCCGATGTATGTGGGTTTAGTGCTTATATTATTTAGCTGGGCATTATATCTGTCGCACTTTCTTGCCTTTGTGTTGTTGCCTCTATTTATACTTCATATGACCCGTTTTCAAATCCAACCAGAAGAGCGGATGTTGGCACAGAAATTTGGCAAGGCTTATCAGGTTTATAAGGCAAAAGTCAGACGTTGGGTATAAACAGCGGGATAAAAAATAGCCAAAATTAATGTTAATAAAAAAGAAGAGCATAATATGCAACTAGAAATTAATGTCGTCGACGCTTTTACGGATACCGTTTTTAAAGGCAATTCAGCAGCCGTTATTATCACAGATAACTGGCTTTCTGATAAGTTAATGCAGTCTATTGCTTTTGAAAATAATTTATCGGAGACAGCTTTTATTGTATGTGATGATGACGGTATTTATCATATTCGCTGGTTTTCTCCTTTGACTGAGATTGCGTTTTGCGGGCACGCAACCTTAGCGTCAGCCTTTGTGCTATTTAACAAAAGCCCTGATGTAGAAACCATTAGGTTTTACGCCAAAGCCGTTGGTGTTTTGACCATCGTACAAACAGACGATGGCAAAATACAAATGGATGTTCCAAACACTAAGCCTGAAAAGGCTAAAGATATTCCCGATAGCTTGTTGGCAGGATTGTCTGTTGCACCAGTCGAAGTTTATAAAAACACCCAAGCCTATTTTGTGATTTATAATGCTGAAGCCGATGTCTTAAACGTAACGCGCGATAACGAGCAGTTAAAACAACTCGCCCCATTAAACGTGGTGGTCACCTGTCAAGCCACCTCCGCTGATTATAAAGATTACGATTTTATTTCACGTTATTTTTGGCCTGCCAATGGTGGCGATGAAGACCCAGTGACGGGTTCGGTTCATACGGGGCTCGCACCACTGTGGGCAGAGCGTTTGGGTAAAGATGAATTAATAGCTTATCAAGCATCAAAACGAGGCGGTATTTTAAACTGCGTCGTCGTAGGCGATAGGGTGCTAATTTCTGGCAATGCTGTGCAATATATGACAGGATTTATCACGGTTTAGGAGTGGTTGGTTTGACTGAATTAAAAACCGTTGGACTGTTTGCGCTGACCGCACTGGCTGAAATTATCGGTTGTTATTTGCCTTATTTATGGCTGCGGGAAGGTAAGACGATTTGGCTGCTGGTTCCAGGTGCACTAAGCTTGGTCGCTTTTGTTTGGCTGCTGTCCTTACATCCCACCGCCGCTGGTCGAGTGTATGCCGCTTACGGCGGTGTCTATATTTCGATGGCTATTATTTGGCTGTGGACGGTGAACGGCATCAGACCAACCACGTGGGATATATTGGGTTCTATCGTCGCGCTCTTAGGCATGGCAATTATTATGTTTGCACCACGTCATTAGTGAATGGATTTTGCCAATATTGCTATTAGTAAGTGACTACTTACGCAGTCATTACGATTTGCTATAATGAGCCGCACGCCGATGTGTCGTCGCGGCAAACCCTTATAATATTCATGTTTAACACAGTAAAGCTTACTGTTTTGGTCAATTATTATGCGTATTCGTAAACTGTTCAAATTTGAAAATGCGCATATCGTGCGTAATTGTAGCTCTGAGCGCTGCAAACATTCTATTCATGGTCATAGCTATCAGATCGAGCTGATTCTTGAAGCTAAGCGATTAGACCATGGGCAAATGGTGTATGATTTTGGTCTATTAAAATCGTCTATTAAAGACATTATTGATAGCTTTGATCATGCGATTTGTTTTTGGAATAAAGACGACCCTGAATATATCGCCGCCTGTAAAAAATTCAGCGCGCGCTGGATCAGTTTGCCGGTATCGCCGTCAGCAGAGCAGTTCTCACGCGTTATCTTCTTTTGGGCACAAGAAATTCTCAAACAAACCCAAATGCAAAACGGTGAATCTGATGTCAGCGTTTACTCGGTGATTGCCCACGAAACCGCAACCGGTTACGCACAGTGCTTTGCGGACGATGTGGCAAACGCGCAAATGGGTGAGCTTCATCTAGAAGACTTTGAATTTAGTGAGCAAGTGAAGGCAGAATGGCATGACCCCGAGCTATATGCCAAATTGATTCGCGGTGAAAGCTTTATCAATCCAGCCGTGACTATGCAAGTACAGCCGCAAGTACAGACGCAAGTAAGGGAAGGTAAGTTTGATGCCTAATAATATAAAACAAGACCAACATGTGAAAACCTTGACGCTGCATTCTGAAGCAGATACCCAGCGCTTGGCGGTGCAATTGGCAGCGTTGCCCTTATCGGGTAGTGTTTGGCTGTCGGGTGATCTAGGCGCTGGTAAAACCACCTTGACGCGTTATTGGTTGCAGGCTCTCGGCCATACAGGTGCGGTCAAAAGCCCAACTTATACCTTGGTCGAGCCTTATAGTATTGAGCAAAAAGATGGTTCAATTAAACCTGTTTATCATGCAGATTTATACCGTCTGCAAGACCCAGAAGAGCTATCCTTTATTGGTTTCGATGAATATTTGGATGAAGCAAATGCCTTAGTTATTATTGAATGGGCCAGCCGTGCGGACAGCTATTTACCACCGCCGAGTTTGTTTATTGATATGACGCAAGCCGATCGCGATGATAATGATAAAGAAGCGCGTCAGGTTGAGCTGAGACTATCGAAGGCGGGTCAAGCGCAAGGCTTAGATTTGTCTTCTCTTAACCTTTAGGTTAAACCGCATCACAGCCTCTGAGGTTTTATAAAAGTATGACGCTCACTAATGCCAGATAATCCCTCCAATAGCCGCATCAAAAAACTATCGCCGCTGCTTATCAATCAATTGGCAGCGGGCGAGGTGGTGACGCGTCCTGCCGCTGTGGTCAAAGAGCTGCTTGAAAACGCGATAGACGCTGGCGCGAGCAATATTGAGATACGTATTACCCAAGGCGGCATGGGTATGATTGAAGTGCTGGATAACGGCACGGGTATTCATCCTGATGATATGGTCATGGCCATTACTCGCCATGCAACCAGTAAAGTGGCCGATGTGGCTAATTTGCATGGTATTACCACACTGGGATTTCGCGGTGAAGCGTTAGCAGCGACTGCGGCAGTTTCTCGTTTGACTTTAACCAGTAGTCATGACGACAGTGGGATTGGTCGCCAGTTGCAAGTTGCCGGTGTATTGGACGAGGTGCCAAAATTGTTGCCAGTTGTGCATCAACGCGGCACGACTATCACGGTTAAAGATTTATATTTTAATGTGCCCGCACGCCGCGGCAACTTAAAATCTATTGCGACCGAGTTCGGTCATATCGAAACCATTGTCCGCGAAGTGGCTTTGGCGCGTGCAGATGTGGCGCTAACCTTGTTTCATGACAATAAAAAGCGGTTATCGCTGTCTTCAAGAGCAATGTCTGCAAATGATAACGATAATACCAATAGCAGCAATAATAACGCTCATCGTCTGCCTTTATCACGTCTTGAGCAAGCGACTGGGTTGACATTAACGGACAACGCCTTAGAAATATCCATCGACCTTACCAGTTTGATGCAATTGCCTAAAGACTATGTGAATAATAACTTTGCTGGTCAAGTGAGCATTAACGGTTGGTTATGGCTTAGCAATGACTCTCAAAGTACTTTTCCAAAATTAATTTATGTGAATGGACGATTGGTAAAAGAAGCGTTGATTAGCAATCAGCTGCGTCAACTTGCCCAAAGTGCGCAGTTATCAGGTATTGGCTACGCGCTGTATTTTGATTTACCAACTGATTGGCTCAATATCAATGTCCATCCGTCCAAACAGCGTATCAAAATCAGCCCGCTAAATAACATCATGGCGCATCTTAGTCATGCGATTCAAGCAAAGCTTAAAACGGTTGCTACCAAACAGAACATCAATCAGACCATCAATTCCGCTGATGAAAGTAGTCAGGTATTAGATAATCATCTATCTATCAATAACGCCTTTGCTACTGTAAGGCAACAGACGTCATCAGCCATTTATTCAGCGAAAAGTCAGCAAGTACAAGCGCCCAAACAGCCATATCAGTTGTCAGAAAATACCGATAATGCGCAATCATCAGAACAGGCTACTTTTACTGAAAATATAAATCCGGGTAGCACATTAATAAGCACGGCCAATACGTCACAAAATCTATCGATAAAAAATGCTCCTTTACCATATTGTTTGGAGGTTATTTTAAATACGAGTCATAATTTAGATGCAATTAAAAATGTCAGTGATAAAACGCTACCGTGGTTGCTGTTTTATAGTTGCAGCCAATTTTTTCTGATTGGCGCTGAAATATGGCAGGCGCAATTAAGCTTATTGTTTGAGTCGGATATATTTAGAGAGCAGGTTTCATTTAATGATGCGAATGCTGTCAATCAGCAGCTTACTGACTTAGCCACAAAAATGCCTACAGAAGATTTATGGGCATTTAACGCAGATATCGAAGACTTACTTGCTAAACATGCTTTTAAGTCTATAAATAACCAGCTTTTAATTGCGTTGATGCTATCATCTACAGCCATTTAGATGTCCATTGATTAGATTGAGGACACGTTTTAGTAGTCCTATAAAAAATAAAGGTAATCCTATGCAAATCTCGTCTGCTAGCTCATCTTATCGCCTCAATCCCAATTTGGCATATAATAGCGTGGTGTGCTTGATGGCACCGACGGCGAGTGGCAAGACAGCTCTAGCGTATGAGCTATACGATACTGGGCGTTATGAGCTGATTTCGGTCGATTCAGCATTGATATATCGTGATATGAATATCGGTACAGCCAAACCAACCGCTGCAGAGTTGGCACGCTATCCGCATCATTTGGTTGATATCATTGACCCGATGCAAAGTTATAGCGTCGCTGAATTCGTTAATGATGTTGCTCGTTTAATTGATAGCTGTCATAAGAAAGGTAAAATACCTTTGCTCGTTGGCGGTACTATGATGTATTACATGGCGCTTATTGATGGGCTATCGCCCGTGCCTGACAGTGATGATGACGTGCGCGCGCGTGTGGAGCAGTGGCGGCAAGACGAAGGTATTGGTGCACTATATGATTATCTAGGAAAAATAGATCCGATAAGCCACGAGCGTCTTAATGCGACCGATACTCAGCGTATCACGCGCGCGGTTGAAGTTTATCTGCAAACCAATATACCCATCAGTGACTGGCAGCAAAAGCCCAAACAAGCCTTGGCGCATAATCCCAATCAGCAATGGCATGCGCTGGCGGTGATGCCAGAACGTTCATGGCTACATCAGCGTATCGAGCAACGTTTGGATATAATGTGGCATGATGGGCTAGTGGCGGAAGTGATCGGATTGCTTGAGCAGTACCCTTTGACACCAAACTTACCCTCTATGCGCTGCGTCGGTTATCGCCAAGTGTTAGAATACCTAGTCCATATTAAGCATCCAATATTTAAACAGCCGCACTTGGATAAAGCGCAATTTTATGAGGCCTTTTCAGAAGTAGAAGCGGCGAGTGCAAGTAAACGACCACAAGACACCACTACTCAAGCGCTCGATCAGCCATTGACGCTCAGCGCTCAAACCGAGGCACTTGCTTGTCAGCAAATGCAAAATAAGGCATTATATGCGACCAGACAGTTGGCGAAGCGTCAATATACTTGGCTGCGCAAACTTACTCAGTTGCCCAATTTGCCTGATAATGCGGCAAATATTGCAATAAAGCTAAATGAAAACGATGACAAGCTTATGCGCGGTGATATCAAAATAAAAACGTTTGCTACTATGACCCAAGTAAGAGAGTATTTATATTAAAACCAAATCATATAAAGCGCGTTAATTAGCCCCGTAAAAATAATGACAATTAGTTTCAAAATAAAGGTTGGATAACTGCTATAATTTAAATCATAGTAAAATAGTGTGAATTATATCGGTATCATTGCTTTTTTAACGGTCGTTAATTAACTTTTGTTGGTAGGAAGTCTTAAAAAATAAGCGGTTACTTAATTATTTACAATAATAACGTATTCACGGTAAAGTGAAATTATTTAACAAGAATTAGTGCTTATTTAGATACGTTTTATAAATAAAACTTATTATTGTATCTGCCCTTAGCCATTATAATTAAAGAAATACTTATAATAATTGGCACTAAAAATAATTATATAATATTTAGGAGAGATGTCATGTCAAAAGGACAAACTTTACAAGACCCGTTTTTGAACTCGTTGCGCAAAGATCGCATTCCTGTTTCTATTTTTTTAGTTAATGGTATTAAGCTGCAAGGTCAAATTGAATCATTTGATCAATATGTGGTGTTGTTAAAAAATACAGTGAGTCAAATGGTTTATAAACATGCCATTTCCACAGTTGTGCCAGCTCGTAATCCTAGAAGCAGCACGACGACTGGCACGGGTACGCAAACCTCAACGGGCGCACCTGCTGGTTACCAAGGTGGTATGAGTAGTGGGTTTGAGCGTGGTAGTAACCTTGCTGGTAGTGGCGGTTTTGAAGAGCGCGGCTTTGCCAATCGTAGTGGCTTTAATCGTGGCGGTTTTGGTCAAGGTCAAGATCGTGGGTTTGAGCGAGGTAGCTTTGGACAAGGTCAAGAGCGCGGCTTTGAGCGCGGCGGCTTTGGTCAAGATCGTGGCTTTGACAATTCTTCAGACAATGCTATGTTTGAAAACAAATCAAACGATGATATAGACGATAGCAATCAATAAACAACGCTATCTGGTGTGTATTTGATTGAAAGTATGTTATTAAAATGTTGTATAGCTGATTAAGACCTACTATTAATTATAGTGGGTTTTTTTTGTATAAATAGACGTATAATCATGGCTGAGCAAGCGACTATTTACCCTACTTAGTAAGTAGGCAATGATGAAAGCGACGTCTTGCCCTATATTATTAATATCAGCCATAGTATAGTAAAATGTTTCATTGATTCACCGAAAATATAGAGCTAACGTATGAGTAATCCGCACCGCAACCTGACCCATCAACAATTTATTAGCACTGCTATCGAAGCAATTCATACGGAGATGGCGGCGCTAGCATTGTTAACGGAACAAATCGATGATAGATTTGCTCAAGCCTGCGATATTATCCTAGCCTGCAAAGGACGTGTTGTCGTGACCGGGATGGGCAAATCGGGTCTGATTGGTCGTAAAATAGCGGCGACTTTTGCTTCTACGGGCACGCCAGCGTTTTTCATGCATCCTGGGGAAGCGGGGCATGGCGATTTGGGGATGTTGGTACAGGGCGATGTCCTACTGGCTATCTCAAACTCGGGCGAGTCAGATGAAATTAGAATGCTGCTGCCCGTGGTTAAGCGTCTAAATATTCCCCTGATTAGTATTAGCCGAGACAAACGCGGTATGCTACCACGAGCGGCGGATATCATTTTGACGCTAGGTAAATCACAAGAAGCTTGCCCGCTCAACCTTGCCCCGACTTCTAGTACCACAGCGACCTTGGCATTGGGCGATGCATTGGCTGTGGCTTTGGTACATGCGCGTAATTTTACTTCAGAAGACTTTGCCTTATCGCATCCTGCAGGCGCCTTAGGACGCCAGCTGCTGACGCGGGTCGAAGATTTAATGCATACCAATTCAGAAAATTTACCGCTTATTAATCAACAAGCACCGTTACAAGACGCTTTATTTACCATGTCTTCTGGGCGTTTAGGAATGACAGTGGTAACTGATGACGAACAAAAAGTCGTCGGCGTATTTACCGATGGTGATTTGCGCCGCGGCTTAGAAAAAGGCATTGATTTGCAAACCCCGATGCGTGAGCTGATGGTCAGCAATCCACGCCGCGTCAGTAAAGATATGCGCGCTTCCGATGCTTTAAGTGTGATGAATGAAAATGGCATTAGCCAGCTGCTGATTATCGATGAGGAACAGCGTTTGGAGGCCATTATTACGGTACATGACTTATTACAAGCCGGTGTTAAGTAGCCCTATTTTAATAAACAATGTATTAATAATGGGCACAATTAAGAAGTAACATATTAAAAAAGCCTTAATAAAAGAGTATTTAATAAGAATACGTCTCATAATAAAATCATTAATAAGAGAAAATTGATGCAAGACTTAATAAAAAAGGCCGGACAAGTAAAGTTATTGGTCATGGATGTTGATGGTATCTTGTCAAACGGTCAAATTATTTATGATGCCAACGGTACTGAAACCAAAGCCTTTTCGGTACAGGACGGTGTCGGCGTCAAATCGTTGGCGCGCTATGGTATTTTGACCGCTATTATTACTGGTCGTAGCAGTCCTATGGTAGACAAGCGTGCTGCTGAAATGGGTGTCAATTATATCGTCCAAGGTCGTGATGATAAGCTGATTGCATTGAATGAGCTATTAGCGACGCTTGATGCTGAGCTTAATATTACCGCTGCTGAATGTGCTTATATGGGCGATGATTTACCAGATATTAAAGCGATGCAAACGGTAGGCTTTGCGGCCACTGTCCCAAATGCCCATCAAGAGGTGATAAAGCGCAGTGATATGGTGACCACCCGCGCAGGTGGTACCGGCGCAGTACGGGAAATATGTGATCTTATTTTAAAAGGTCATGGTCACTATCAAGATTTTATCGCGCACTATACGCTTGATGCAGCGAAACCTGAGGATAACTTATCGTGAATACTCGTGTTTTAATCGTTCTGGCATTAATTATTGCTGTGATTGCTGGCTGGTTCTTTAAGCAGCAAGGGGAGATTACGCCGCCCGTTAGTATGGAACCGACGGATGTGGATTATGAAGCCACTGACATTAAGGCGGTACAGACTAATGAAAAAGGTGAGACCGAGTACGAGCTGAGTGCAGAATCCTTGACCCATAATCCTGTGACCAATAAAGATGAGATGAAAGGCATCACCATGAATTGGGAGCCATCAGACGAGCAGCGTTACCGTGTTGAAGCGGGCAGCGCCGCCATCAGTCAACAGACAGGTGAGATGAGCTTATCAGGTGGTTTTACTTTAGTTAGCGAAGGCAAAGCGGGCGAGTCTGATATTGAGCCGATTAAAGTCATGGGCACTACCTTAAAAGGCAATACCAAAACAGGTCAAGTCTATAGTGATGCGCCAGTAAAAGTTGAACAAGGGATGAACCGCTTTGAGGCGTCAAGCATGAAAGCCAACCTTGAAACTGGGGACTATGAATTTGGTCAAGTCGCGGTTGCATTTACGCCCGCGAAACGCCAAGATAAAGCTTTATTTTAACAGCAGCACCTAGCAGGAAGTTTGCAAACGCCACTACCCATAATGATACGAGTAACTTTTATGAAATCTACTTTTTTGCCTACTTTACGCTTGCTATCGACACGCTCTATCCAAGTAACACACGGTTTGCGAACGCTACCGATGCTAATGTTGTTAGCATTGCCGTTATACAGCCATGCCTTGCCATCAGATGCCAATCAGCCCATTAAGCTGCTAGCAGATAAGGCTACTTATAGTGAACGTACAGGTATCACCAGCTATTCAGGCACTGTCGTGATTACGCAGGGTACGTTCAAAATGACCGCCGATGATATTACGGTCAATCTCTCGCAAGGCCGTAGTATCAACTCGGCAGTCGCCACCGGCCGTCCAGCCACTATGCAGCAGGTAGTGACGCAAGAAAAGGGCTTGGCAAAAGGGCAGGCCAATAAGATTGATTATAATGCGGTCACGGGTATAGTGACGCTTACGGGTAATGCAAAATTGGTACAAAATGGCGCCAGTTTTGCCGGTAACGTCATTCGTTATAGCTTAAAAGCTGGCGATGTAGAAGCAACTGCTGGTGGCAGTCAGCGCGTAGAATTGGTCTTCCCGCCCAATAGCGGCAGCAACCGAAGCAGCATACGCTAAGCACAGTATTTTTAATATAAAAGTAAGCGATAGTAATACTAAAAACTTTGCAACTTTAACAGTAATTGACAGGTAAGTGATGAGCGATATTAAAAACAACGTTGTTAAGACTAATGAAATTCATAGCAACGAAATTAATAGCAACGAGCCTAATAATGGTTCTGTAGCGGCAACCAATAGCTCCGAGCCTGTCGCCCGTTTAACGATGCAAAATTTAGGCAAACGCTACGGCAAACGCTGGGTGGTAAAAGATGTATCATTTTCTGTTGAGCAAGGGCAAGTTGTTGGGTTATTAGGACCAAATGGCGCGGGCAAAACTACTAGCTTTTATATGGTGGTTGGACTGGTCAATATGGATAAGGGCCGTGTCACTCTAGGAAAAATGGATTTATCAAAATATGCCATGCATGAGCGCGCGCGTGCTGGTATTGGCTATTTGCCGCAAGAAGCTTCTATTTTTCGTAAATTATCCATTGAAGATAATATCTTAGCCATTCTGCAAACCCGTAAAGAATTAAGTACCGCTGAGCAGCGCCAAGAGCTTGAAAAATTGATAGGCGAGTTCCATTTAGAACATGTACGCAAATCATTGGGTATGAGTGTCTCAGGCGGTGAGCGCCGCCGCTGTGAGATTGCGCGCGCGTTGGCGGCCAATCCAAAATTTATCCTATTAGATGAGCCTTTTGCCGGTGTTGACCCTATTTCTGTTGGTGATATTAAAGACGTTATTTTAACCCTAAAAAATCGCGGTATTGGTGTACTCATCACCGACCATAACGTGCGCGATACCCTCGCCATTTGCGAAAAAGCCTATATCGTTTCAGAAGGCGCCATCATTGCGGAAGGGACATCGTCTGAAGTGTTAGAAAATGATTTGGTAAAATCTGTCTATCTTGGTAAAGACTTTCGAGTATAAAAAACTTCCCTGGGTCTTAGATAGTGTTCTCTATAAACCTTTATCTGAAACTTTAGCCAAATATCTAATTACTGCATGATGCAACGGATATTTGGTTATTTAGTCTTAACATCTATAACACATTATAAGTTACTGTCTGCCTTTCATCATCTCTTGTCTGTTTATAAAAAAAGGCATGTATAGTCAAAATATCCTAAAAACGCGACGGTATTGCTGGTATCAATTTTTTGTAGCCTCTGTCTGCGCAGGCACAGCAAGCAAGAAAAATTGATATCAGCAGTGCGTGATGTCTCTATATTACTTTTCACTCACTATACATCCTTTCTTGCATTTTTTCACTTAAGCTCATATAGAGCATTCTAAAATTCTACTTATTATTCGCAATTTATTACTTTCGATTGACCAGTTCAATAAGGTTCATACGTTATGGCAAAAAATAAAAGCAGTTATGTCTGTCAGCAGTGCGGGGCGCATTTTGGCAAATGGGCGGGGCAGTGTACAGACTGCGGTGAATGGAACAGTTTGGTCGAAGCGCCAAATGTCAGTATGCCGCACCATAATAAGAGTAGCGCAAAAGCGAATGCTAGCCGAGCGGTTTCTCGTAGTGCGGGTGCACCTGCTGGCAATTATTCGGGTACGCACAGTGCGGTCATGCCACTCAATGCGGTAAGCGTGACGCTAGATACACGCCTGCCCACTGGCATTAGTGAGTTTGACCGAGTGTTGGGCGGCGGACTGGTGGCCGGTTCGGTCGTTTTGATCGGCGGTGACCCAGGAATCGGTAAATCGACGATTTTGCTGCAAACTGCGACCAATATGGCAAAGGCTGATTCATTGGCAGGTAGCGCGCTGTATGTGACAGGTGAAGAGTCGCTCGCCCAAGTAGCGATGCGCGCCAAGCGTTTAGATTTGCCAGCGGATAGATTACGTGTACTCGCGGAGACCAATGTTGAAACCATTTGTGCGGCTTTAACCCAAGAGCAGCCGGCGATTGCTATTATTGACTCGATTCAGACTATTTATACCGATGCCATTAATTCTGCCCCAGGCGGCGTTAGTCAAATTCGTGAGTCGGCAGCTATTTTGACCCGTTATGCGAAGCAAACTGGCACGGCACTATTTTTAGTCGGGCATGTGACCAAAGAAGGCACGCTGGCAGGGCCACGTGTGCTCGAACACATGGTTGATACGGTTTTATATTTTGAAGGTCAGTCCGATTCACGCTTTCGTATGATTCGCGCGGTAAAAAACCGTTTTGGTGCGGTTAATGAGCTGGGCATTTTTGGCATGACCGATATGGGACTCAAAGAAGTCGCCAATCCCTCAGCGATATTCTTAAGCCGTTATGATAAGCCCGTAGCGGGTTCTGTGGTGATGGTAAGCCGTGAAGGTACTAGACCCCTGCTGGTTGAAGTGCAAGCCTTGGTTGATGACTCACAAGGTTCACCAAGACGTATGGCTTTAGGGCTCGATTTTCAGCGCCTATCAATGCTGCTTGCGGTCATGCATCGTCACGGCGGTATCCATACCAGTGGACAAGATGTGTATGTAAACGTCGTTGGCGGCGTTAAGGTGATTGAAACCGGGTCTGATTTGGCCGTACTATTGGCTTGTGCTTCTAGTATCAAAGAAAAGCCTTTACCCTCATCACTTGCCGTTTTTGGTGAAGTCGGCTTATCAGGGGAGATTCGACCGGTTCCTAACGGACAAGAGCGCCTAAAGGAGGCGATGAAACACGGCTTTAAACACGCAATTATTCCTAAAGCCAATGCGCCTGCCAAAGATGCGCCGCAGTTTAAGGGTATCAATGTCATCGCGGTTGAGCGTCTCGATGATGCGATTGAAAGCGCATTTGAGTTATAGTTTTAAAAGCTATCCCATGTTAACTATTTAGCGTCAAACGTTAAAAACGAAAAAGCGCCTAACTTTAAATGAGTTAGGCGCTTTTTTTACAACTAACGTTAAGCAGTTTTTTCGATAAAAAACCGTTAAAGGTTTAAACCGCGAATGGTCTAAAACGTTAATGGTTTAAGAAGAGGGGCCTGAAACACGCTCAATAGAGACGTTACCCACACCTTTATTGGTAATACCAAGTTGCTTGGCAGCACCGTAAGATAAATCCATCACACGGTTACCATGGAATGGACCACGATCGTTTACTTTAACGACGACGCTTTTGCCATTGGTTTTATTGGTAACTTTAACGTAGCAGTTCAAGGGTAACGAGCGGTGAGCAGCGGTTAAACCATTCATGTCAAAGGTTTCGCCACTGGCAGTTTTGCGGCCATGAAACTGACGACCGTACCAAGAAGCCAAACCAGTTTGTTTAAATTTGCTTACAGAATTAGAAGCGACTGCCGTTAAGCGCTCTAAAACATCTTCATCATTGGATACTTGGGCAGTGTCGCTGGCGAGCAATGGGCTGCTAAGCGCTAATGAAGTGGGCTGACGAGCAGACTTAACTAAGCTTGATGCGCCGTCATGTTGACGACTAAGTTCACCGAGCACACGGTCAATACGGGAGGCGTTATCTTGCGAAATCGTTGCAAGGGAGGTTTTTGATTCTACAGCATTTGCATTAGTAGCGATTGCAGAGCCAGCAAATAAAACGGCTGACATTGTAAGTAAACCAGATAAACGCTTATTCATAAATACCTCTATAGCGTATACATTAGAACCTAACTCTAAAACCTCTTAGAGGGAGCGAGACAATATTAGACCACTCTAACAGTGCCGCAAACTCGAAAGCCGCTCTATCATCTATCTGTTTTATCACGATGATAGTAAATATGGGCTTTTATAAGCTCTAACATATGGTAATTTTCATTTATATCATCATAAGTGGCTCGGGAATTATCGTTATATACGACTCGCAAAACCCACTTATGACACGCTCAAATGATAGTTAACAATAGTAATCAAACAACCAAAGTAAGGTTGCACCAATCGATAAAGGACTTTTTTGCATTGCTAAGTTAATAAAGGGTTTAAAGTATGTTGCGTATTACTTTGTTATTAAACCGTTAATTAAGTACTGACTTTGCAAGCCCAAAATCTACAATTTGCTAACTATACGGACGAGCTACAACTGCAATATAATTAAATGATATCTTTCTTAGTAGCTATGTACGCGTTGTGTATCAAACTACAATAAAAGGAGGGTAACGCAATTATTTGTAAAAAACAAGGAATAAAACCTAACAGTACTAATCGGTCAGTAATAGGGCTTCATCTGGGTTTTGCCAAAACATAAGAATAATAATAGCTATAAATAACAACAACTTATGGTTATTTCTAAAGTAAGAAAGTTAAGGTTTTAATAGTAATTTATGGAGAATTAACGACAAATAAGAAAGGCTTAAAAAAGTAGATATTCATTTAATTTGAGCAATTTCGCTATTACATTAGATTACTTAGCCAAGCACATTTTGCTTCAGATTATAGGCAAATTTGTTAACGTATCATTTTAACCCTATCTATATAAGGGAGTTATATAGACATTTAAACCCAAGTTTATCGTGATTATCGAATGTAATATTGGTTATTAAAGATGAACTTTACAGGTGAATAGATTGTAAATAATACCTGCTATGGCTTAGCTGGATTTGTGAGTATGAATTGACATTAGTAGGCCAAAACCTGCCATTAACGTCACGATAGCAGTACCGCCATAACTGATAAAAGGTAAAGGTACCCCAACAACGGGTAAGATGCCGCCAACCATGCCGACATTGACAAAAATATATACGAAAAAAGACATCGCAATTGCACCTGCCAGCAATCGACTATAAACATCAGGGTGCGAAAATGCAATATATAAAGCACGCATAAGCAGGCAAGCATATATAAACATCAACAATATCACGCCAAGCAGACCGAACTCTTCGGAAAAGGCAGCAATAATAAAGTCAGTATGACCTTCTGGTAAAAAATGTAGATGCGACTGCGTGCCTTCTAAATAGCCTTTACCGGTCAAACCGCCCGCGCCAATGGCGGTTTTGGACTGAATGATATTCCATCCAGCACCTTGGACGTCAGCTTCAGGATTGAATAGCGTTAAAACGCGCGTACGTTGGTAGTCGTGTAATAAAAAGTTCCAAGCAAATGCCACCAATGGCACGGCTAATGCTGCTGCACTAGCAATCAAGCGCCATGATAGACCCGCTAAAAACAATACAAAAATGCCACTGGCTGCGACCAGCAAGGAAGTACCAAGGTCAGGCTCTTTGGCGATTAATAATACCGGCACGACAATTAACGCTAAGGTGATGGCAATACTTGATAATGAAGGCGGTAAGTCACGTTTGGATAAAAACCACGCACACATCATTGGCATACCAAGCTTCATAAACTCTGAAGGTTGAACGCTACCAAAACCAGGTAAGTTAATCCAGCGCTGCGCACCCATACGCACCTCGCCAATGATATCGACCAACACCAACAATATCAGCCCCAATACATAAAATATGGGCGTAAAGGTACGATAAAGGCTAGGCGGTATCTGCGCCATAGTAAACATCACCGTAAATGCCACGCCATAACTAATGACTTGGCGGATGACCATATCAGTGTCTTGGCTTGCTGCGCTATATAAAATCGTCAAGCCAATGCAACAAACGGTCAATAGCAATAAGGTCAGCCACGGATCAATATGGATACGTTGCCAAAGCGTCGGCGCACGACCTCGACCAAAGTGATGGCTTTGACGAGAAAAACGGTACTGGAGGTTAGAAGGCATAGGTGATATGTGACTGATAATTGGCGTGAAAGAAAAGTCTGCTTTGACAAACGATAAGTAAGCAATCAGCGAGGGCAAAATGTTTATCGGGCAGCTTAATTAAGAATTTGGTAGCAAAACCCATAATTTACCCGTAATAAAGTAACGACAATATAAACATTATAAGGATAAGTGTTAATAACGAATCAGTGACCATCAATTCGCTGCGATAGTTTAGCTTGCTTGCTTAAAATTTGATAGTATCGATAAAACGTTTTTAGCGGTAGTTTCTGGTAATGATAAAGACAAAAAAATTTATTTATGGGCACATTTATAAGCCTATTATCGTCCTAGGTATTTGTGCCAGCAGTATTTCCGTGCACGCCGCTATTATAAGTGATAATAGTGAGCGCCGCATCCAAATCCGTCATGGCAGTGGTACGACCAATAATAGTGGCAATGCTTATATCACACCCGCTAGCAGTTATGGCAGTCAAAGCAATAGCTATAGCGGCGGCGCAACCATCTTGAGTGAAGGCGCTCGTCGGTCAAATGGTATTAGCGGCGACAGTATGCAAGGGCTGATTCAACAAAAACAGCGCGAGTTTAACTTCGATAGCGCAGTATCGATAGAAGAAAACAAACGCGTCATTACCAATAGAGGGACGCCACGTTATAGCAGCGGTAATAATAACTTTGGAAATAGTAATTATAACGATTTTACCAGTATGGATTTTAATGTATGGTTAAATAGTAATAGTTACCGCGCAAGCCAAGTGGCCAATTATCAACAATATTTAAGCTCACGCGTCGGCGCAAGAAATGTACCGCCCTTATCTCAGCTGTTGACGACCGCTCGTAGTTGGGATAAATGTGGTTATGAGCCTTATCAGCTACCACCGCAGGAGTTATGGGCAAATATTGTACCGACCTTGCAGCTTTATAGTCAGCTAAAACGCCAAGGTATTTTACCTGCCAGTACCGAGATACGTTCAGTATATCGCAGTCCGGGGTTAAATAATTGCGCGGGCGGGGCGAGTGCGAGTAAGCACATGACCGCAGGCGCGATGGATATCTGGGTGCCTGAATATGAAGGCAATTTATGGCAGCTAAGTCGCATGCAAGATAGTCTCTGCGAGTTTTGGCAATATCAAGGGCAGTCGCATAACTTTGGTTTAGGACTGTATTCTACCGGTGCTATTCATCTTGATACCGATGGTTATCGCAAATGGGGCTTTAATCATGCCAGTAGCAGCTCCGCTTGCCGCTATTAAAAGCAGACTCTTCAATTTAAAAAGCTCAGCCAGTGATTACTGATTGAGCTTTTTTATTGAGCTATTTTTTAAGCGTCTGTAAAAATAATATTGGCTCTACGACTTTTTCTTAGGTTTCTTCTCATCCCATGGATTGACCTCACCAACAGTCACGATCAAAAAGTTATCAGGCTTTAGAGTGTCGCGCAGGGTTTGGTTGACTTCTGAGAGTTTAACCTGTTCGATGCGATTGACATAGTTGGTCAAGTAGCTGTTAGGTAGCTGATAAAAATTCATCATACCAATTAAGCTGTTGATTCCAGCATTACTGGCAAATCCCATCGGAAAGCTGTTTTTTAAATTATCCGTGGTTAATTTCATCTCATCGCTGGTAATACCTTTATCTAATGTCTCATTAATCACATTTAGGCTGACATCAATTGCTGCGCGTGCTTTGTCATTACGGGTTGAAAATCCAATTTGATAAGGACCGCGCGCCAACATCGGGTTCATAGAACCTGATATGCCATAAGTATAGCCGAGGTTTTGCCTGACTTCGGTCATCAGACGCGCGTTAAAATCGCCCCCTGCTAGCACTTCATTACCGACGGCAAAGTTGGTTTGCTTTTGCTGCGCTTGCGGGTCGGTGGCACGCTTTTCGCCCAGTTGTCCCATCAATACCGTAGTTTGAGTGCTAGGAAACGGAATATGAATATGTTGAGGCTGGTTTAGTGGCTTTGGTTCGGGCAGGGCCGCCGCCGCTTGACCCGCTGGCAAGTCTGCCGTAATTTCTTCCGCCAAATTTTTCGCTTGTGCCAAAGTCAAATTACCCGTCATGGCAAGCGACGCATTGGCAGCGACTAGATAGCGATTTTTAAAATCAATTAGCTGTTTTCTATCAATATTAGGAACGCTTTCAAGCGTGCCAACCGATGGATGCGCATAAGGGTGGTCGCCATACAATGCCTTACTAAAGGCGATACTGGCAAGACTGCCAGGGTCTTGCTTTTGCTGTTGTAAACCGACCAATAAGCGTGCTTTATTACGGGCTAAGATTTGCTCATCAAAGCTCGGTTCAGTAAGCATTTGCGTCATCAAGTCAACCGCAGGCAGTAGATGTTTATCATCAGATAAGCTACGCAACGACACAATAAACATGTCTTTATAGGCGCTACTACCTAAACTGATACCCAAGGTTTCGACCGCCCGCGTGAACGCGTTTTCATCTAAGCGTTTGGAGCCTTGTTCAAGCATCGTCGCGGTCATATTGGCAATACCAAAGCCTGATTTACTGATACTGCCGTCACGTGCGCTACCGGCGTTAAAGCGCAAGTCAATATCGACAATGGGCAAGGTAGTGGTCGGCACGAAAAGCACAGGAATACCGGCTTTGGTCTTAAAGCTCTGAATTTTTGGAACCGTGACTTCTAAAGGTTTGGCATTTTCAAGACTACTCAGCTTAGACAGAGCGGCAATTGGCGCACTGGTATCGACTGCAGCAGCTGGCGTACGAGCATCTTCGCTACCTGCCATATCTGCCTGCGCTACAGTGGTCAAGCTCATCATCCCAAAGAAGGCGCAAGCACCCAAATAGGGCAGCTGCTTGAAGTGAGAAGATAGTTTGGTTTTTTTGAGAAAATGTATTTGCGTCATGTCTTTCTTCTTATTCATAAGGTCATCAGTATTGGGTTTTTGCCAAGATAATTGCATCGCACATTGATGTTATTTAGCTTTGCTTGCCGCTTCTTTAGTAGCGCTATCGGTAGCAACATTTTTATTAACAGTGTCTTTGCTCATTTTATTTTGGCTAACTTTATTTCTATTGGCAGTCTCTTTAGGTGGGATGATATGCATGACCGTTAAATTATCTTTGACCAAATACTTTTTACTTGCCGCTTGGATATCTGCAATGGTTACGCTATCAAGCTTGGTTGGCAATTTGGCCAGTAACCTGTCATCAAGACCGATAGACTGCAGGGAGCCTATCATACGCGCCTGACCTTCCATGCTATCCTGTGCGTATATCAAGCCGGTGACAGTATTGGTTTTGGCGCGCTCGATTTCATCGGCAGCAATTGGGTCGGTTGATAGCTTATTAATCTCATTGATAATGGCTTGTTGTGCCTGCGCCAAGCTGATGCCTTCGCGCGGGGTTGCTTGTATCAAAAACAGCCCATCGCCGCGATCGAGCAAATCGTAAGACGTACCAACTGTGGTAAGCAGTCCTTGCTCGCGTACCAGCCTGTTCTCTAGCCGCGCTGATAGACCACCATCCAATACATCTTGCGCAAGTGATAGCGCATAGGCTTGTTTTTCATTATTAGCACCAGCGCTCACCAGACTGGGTACGTTATAACCCATTAATAAAACTGGCACTTGTACCGCTTGCTCGGATTCTACTTGCTGATAACCGCGAAAGCCCTTTTGCGTGACCATAGGACGCTTAGGTAACGCGCTTGGTTTTAGCTCCCCAAAATAGCGTTTGACCTGCTCTAATACGTCGGTTGGTTCGACATCGCCGACGATAACCAACGTCGCATTATTAGGTGCGTACCATGTTTTGTACCAGTCTTTTAAATCGCTAAGGGTGATTGATGCTAGCTCATTCATAGGGCCAATGACCGATTCGCCTTTTGGACTGTTTGGCATTGCCAGCAAGCGAAATGACTCATAAGCTTTGGCAATCGGATTGTCATCCGTACGCTGACGACGCTCTTCCATGACCACTTGATGCTCTTTGGCAAACGCTTTGTCATCAAAGACCAAATTGGTCATGCGATCTGCTTCTAGCTCTAAGGCTAACGGCAAGCGATTGGCAGGGAATAGCTCGTAATAACCGGTAAAATCGTAACTGGTAAAGGCATTATTGACGCCGCCAAATTTGGCAATCAAACGCTCATAATCGTCGCTTGATACATCGGCGGTGCCTTTGAACATCATATGCTCAAGCACATGTGAGATGCCGCCTTTATCGAGAGGCTCATCTGCTGAGCCGACGCGATACCAAATTTGGGTCATGACCACAGGCGCGCGGTGGTCTTCTTTGACCACTATCTTTAGACCATTTTCGAGCTGGTATTCGTGGCGGCCAGACATATCCATGGTCAATGCTGAAGATTGTTCGGTATTTTCTAGCGTTTGATTTTTATTCACTACCTGTGTTGTTGCGGCATTTTTAGTCGTAGCAACTTCATTTGTCGAAGAAACTGCGCTGGTTTGGCAAGCCGCAAGGGTAGTCGCCATCGCTAAAGCGCAGGCAAAGCGTAAAGAGATAGTAGGTAAAGATGAGGACATGATAGGTTCTACTTATATAAAAGGTAGCTGATAAGTGACTGAGTGATAAAATGAGAATGGCGTATATTTATGCTTAGATGAATATGCCTATTTATGATAAACATAACGCCATTATAAAGACTTGTGTGCTCCAACCATCACGCTAGCAGTCGGTTTAAATTCTTGTGTAGTGCTACAGCCAGTTGAAGACAACGCGATAGTAGCAACAAGCAAAGCGGCGCCCATTTGGGTCATTTTTTTATAATCGTTCGATAGTGATAACATAGGTCATTTCCAATATAAGTGGCCAAGTAAAGTAAACAAAATAGGGTGGCATAATCATGCTAAGGGTAGGCGAAGTTTGGCTTATTAAAGGTCAGATTTTTGTGTCCAAACCTTAAGCGAAACTTGCTTAGACAATTATAAGATTTATAAACCTATCCTTAGGAAGATTATTCTTAATTACTAAACGCTTTTATTACTTAGATTAACACATGAAGTGCAATACCAAATGCAAGGTGAAAAAAAGACCTAGATGCGCTAGCATCAAAGTTTTTATCCACCGACCAAAGTGAGATTGCAACCATGAGCTATACACATCTAAGCCTAGGTGAACGATACCAGATTTATGTCCTTAAAGGGGCAAAACATAGTATTAATTTTATAGCGAGGACGTTAAACAGAAGTCCCAGTACCATATCAAGAGAGCTTAGACGCAATAAAAGCCTACGAGGTTACCGAGCAAAGCATGCTAATAACAAGGCTTGTGACAGACGGGCTAACAACGCCATAACTATTGTGGCTATT
>NZ_LXWA01000029.1:0-51472 GCF_001652315.1 Psychrobacter sp. SHUES1
ACTGTGACAGTCGGGGCAACTGATATCTATTTGTGTCTTCATAACCTCAAATATATCATCTTGCTCTGGCTGTCACTCCTCCTTTTATTTCCTCAGCATACTTTCTGATACACCACCAAATACCTTACTTACCTGCTTTAGCTGCCATTTTAAAGAAAATCACCTTACCCATATTTTGATTAATTTTTTGGATATATATGACCACCGCAAAATCACAGCCACAGCGCAAAGGTTGGCTCG
Organism: Psychrobacter sp. SHUES1; assembly: GCF_001652315.1. NCBI lineage: Bacteria > Pseudomonadati > Pseudomonadota > Gammaproteobacteria > Moraxellales > Moraxellaceae > Psychrobacter > Psychrobacter sp. SHUES1. Next base: position 241 of record NZ_LXWA01000029.1, read on the forward strand.
CACGCTCCTACTCTAACAGTTGGCTCACCACCTTGATGGTCGCTTTTATCGTCATTATTAGCGTCGGGGTGTCGATTTCGTTTTTTTGGCGCAGTCTGTATTTGCCAGAGCTTAAAAATCATGCGCGCTATCTGACCAGTGAATTACGCTTGATGAACAGCGTCAATAAAGACTGGAAAAATGTGCCGGCCGTCCGGCAATGGATTTATCAGCATTCGCATGTGGTGGTGGTCAATAATCCTAGCGATTTTCCGGTGATAGAAGATAAGGCGTTTGTTGGCGTCTTTACCGATGTATTGCAGCGCGAAATTGGCGCGCAACTGGGTCGTCCAGTAGAGGTATATTTTAAGTTTAAACCAACGCCGCAGCTGTGGGTGCAAGACAGTCGCGATACCAGCTTTTGGATTCGCGAGCCGGTGGTGTATTATTCGCAGTACAGTCCCGCTTTATTAGTATTGTTTTTAGTTGGCCTACCAATTTTAACCTTGCTGACCATTATTTTATTAGCGCGGCAATTAAATCGTCCACTACGCTATTTGCAGCGCGCGGCGACCAACTATATTCGCCTCGGCCACGCTACCACTTTACCGACCCATAATGGTCCCACTGAGATCCGCCAAGTCAATATGGCATTTAATCGCTTATTTACTACCCTCAATCAAGCACAAAAAGAGCGGACGATTATGCTGGCGGGTATCTCGCACGACTTGCGCACGCCGCTGACCCGTATGCGTTTAACCGCTGAGATGCTGCCTGATGAATTTTTTCGAGAAGGTTTGATTTACGATATCGAAGATATGGATGCGATTTTGGAGCAGTTTATTTCCTTTATGAAAGACGGTTCCGATGAGCCAGTGCGCCTGACCAATTTGGACACCATATTTAATGAAATTATGGTGCAATTTGCGCCGCTAGAGTTTATTTATCAATCCGAATGTCAAAAAATGGTGCCCGTGCGGCCAATGTCTATCAAACGCTTGGTGATTAACTTGGTCAATAACGCCAAACGTTACGGCAAACCGCCCATTTATTTATCCGCTACCGTGGTGCCGACATTCATAGAAAAAACGGTAGTAGAAGACAGCGATGTAGTGACTGAAAATGAGGTCAATAAAGAAGCAAAAGAGCAGTTATTGATATGCGTGCGCGACTGCGGTGCGGGCGTCGCAGAAGACCAATTAGAGCGTATCATGCAACCGTTTGAGCGCGGGGAGTCAGCGCGTACTACTCAGGGTAGCGGACTTGGTTTAGCAATTGTCGATCGTATCGCGCGTTTGCATCATGGGACGGTCGAGGCCATCAATCATCCAGATGGCGGTCTACAAGTCTGTGTTCGTATCCCACTTATTTCCAAAGTTGCCGGAGAGCCGCCATTGGCTGCTGATAATGATAAACCATTTAATGCTACTACCAATATAGACGACCAATAAAATAAATGAACGTTAAATAAATAGAAATAACAGACAACATCAGAGTGTGGCTAATAACTGATCGTTATTGGCCACTTTAATAGCCCTACTTTTTAGTACCAATAACTGGAGGAATGTACTCGGCACTATTGCTAAAGGTTAAAGGCTGGGTTATTTCTTGCTGCGCAGCCTTTAGCGTCTCAGTGCTGGTTGGCTGCTGCAAAAATAAATAATACCCAAGCGCTGCTGCGTTCAATACCACTAAACCACCAAATAAATACGGCATCCTTTGCCCTCCTTTACTATTAAGCTCATTTCAATCATTTTAATAAATTATCAATATCAATTTATCGGTCATTATAAAAGATTAAGCATCGAAATCGCGTTCACTTTTTTCTTGCGTCAACTCATCGGCAGCAAGGACTTGGGTCAATGGTTTAATCGGCCAAGTCATGACAAAGCGTGCGCCGCCAAGCTCACGGCTCTCGTCTACTTTCATATTGCCATTAAACCAAAAAGCGATACGCGATACGATAGACAAGCCCAAACCATAACCACCTGAGGCACGTGTACGACTATCGTCCAAGCGTGAAAATGGTATAAAGACTTTTTCACGGTCGGCTTCAGGAATACCGTGCCCATCATCTTCTACGCTGACAAAAGCATTGCCTTTTTTCACTCCCGCACTAATGATAATCGTGGTTTCGGCATAACGTAAAGCATTTCCGGCTAAGTTCTGAATCACCCGGTGCAGGTAACGTCTATCCGCAACCGCTGTCACTTTCGCATTTGGCAGATTGGTTACTATCTTAATCGGTTTGCCTAAAGCATTGGTTTCACGCTCAATTTGCTCAAGCAACTCGCGCAGATTGACCGGTTCTAAATCCAGTTTTGGTGAGCCTTCTTCAAGTTTGGCGTACGTTAAAATCTCATCAATCAAACCATTTAACGCTTCGATATCTTCATCAATATAATCACGCTGCATAAAGCGCGAATCTTCATCATCGGTATCTGCCAGCATATCGACAGCGAAACGAATACGTGCAACCGGCGTTCGCAGTTCGTGCGATACTGCCCGCGTCAGCTCGCGCTGCGATTCAATCAAACGCTTAATATGTGCCGTCATCGCATTAAAGGTCGCGGATAGACGCGCAATTTCATCTTGTCCGATAACCTGCACTTTGATATCAAGATTGCCTTTACTGACTTCGTTAACGCCCACTTGAATCAGTTGCAGCTTGCGCTCTAGCGGGAAAATAAGCGCATACACGCCTAAGCTGATCAGGAACATACTGATCAAAATCATACTGACAATCAGATTGAGCGGGAACCAGTTAAACAAAGGTACCGGCCCGATTAAAATCGCCATATCATTGATTTCAGACGGCACGACCACTTTAATCGACGAATTACTTTTACTGGTATTGGTATCTTGTAATAAGATGACGACCTCATCGCGGCGTAAGCGTGCCATTTGATCGGGGTCTAAATTAAGGGTATTGATCGCTCTAAATTCTAATGGAAAAGAGAATTTTTCTTCTAGTTCTGCCAAACGCGCACGCTTATCGGATAAAGTCGCGTAATAAGACAAATCATCGAGCAAAAATACCGCGATAGCGCGTACTTGCTGCTCGGTCACTTGCGAGATACGTGCGGTTAAAACACTCTCGTTGTCTGGCAAGCGATAATAAACATCGGCGTAAATAGGCTGGGCAACATAGCGAACGACGGTATTGCCTTTTTCAAAACGGCGCAGCTCACTGGCATTAAAATCGACCTCGTTAATAGGCACAATGTTAAATTCTGCGCCAAATAAGCTACTAGCATCCGACAGCCAATACTCACGCTGCGATTCGCTTTCTTGATGGGCAATGCCTTCAGCAACGATATGAAAAGCGCCCGTAGCCATATTTTCGCGGTAAGATTGGACGCGTTCTTTATTGATCGTATCCATCAACAATTGCGCAAATAATGCCACACACAAACAGACAATGAGCAGTCCAGCATAAATACGAACAAAGATACTGTGTTTAAGAGAAGAAACTAATGACATACGTGCCGTGACCAACCTAATAAAAAATTATTGATAAAGGAAGAAGAGAAATTCTTGCAGCGCAATTTATCTCATATAATCAAAATATCCTAAAAACGCTACAGTGTTGCTGATATCAATTTTTTGTAGCCTCTGTCTGCGCAGGCACAGCAAGCAAGAAAAATTGATATTAGCAGTGCATGATGTATCGATATTACTTTTCACTCACTATACTATTAATCTAGCATCCATAATTATCGCTCAATTAAACCACATAACGCAGCATTTAAGTTTAAAAATTAAAGTTTAGACCATAAAAAACCAGCTTTACGCTGGTTTTTTATTAAAAAGTATTTTAGTAAAGAGAATTGCATTAACAATACGCTGTTAATTGCCTTCTTTAACGAACAAATAGCCTTTACTGCGCACGGTTTTGATACGTTTAGGATTTTCTGGATCATCACCAATTTTTGGACGGATACGCGAGATACGTACGTCGATTGAGCGATCTTGACCGTCATATTCGATACCCCGTAGACGCTCAAAGATATCTTCACGTGACAAGATACGACCAGCATTAGACGCAAGTAACCATAATAAATCATATTCGGCACTGGTGAAATCAACCAATTCATCACCCAAATTCACTGAGCGACCACCGTTATCGATAACCAACTCACCAAACTCAAGACGCTGCGGCACATCTTCTGATGGCGCATTTTCTGAGCGGCGTAATAAAGCACGGATACGGGCAAGCAATACACGTGGCTGCGCAGGCTTAGCGACATAGTCATCAGCGCCCATTTCAAGACCCAAAACCTGATCCATGTCTTCTGTGCGCGCGGTCAGCATCAAAATAGGATTCTGATAGTGGGGACGTACTTCACGGCATACCGTCAAGCCATCGCTACCAGGAAGCATGACATCAAGTACGACCAAATCTGGTTGTTCATTGACAATACGGCGAATGGCGCGATTACCATCGGTTTCAATTGCCACTTCTAAACCATTTTTAACCAAGTAATCTTGGGTCAACATAGCTAAGCGCTCGTCATCCTCAACAATCAAGATTCGGGGGGTGTTGTCTTCTTCATTCGTTGTCATTGTTATATCCTCTAATACATCTTATTTAAAAGCGGTGAAAATAAGAGCGGTAAATTAATAGCACCGTAACTCAATCAATTTGTAAGCCAATACAGGCAGTGACCGTAACACGGTTACAAACTTGGTAGCACAGTATACTATTAAACACACAGCTTCCTATACTATAGCTTATAGTTGGTAACAAAACCTATAAACTACGTCCTATAAAACGTTAGTTTGCGTCCAAAAATTATACCTCTTATTAACTTTAAAAGGCATAGGATAAATTTTATTCAATCATTCTACTGGTCTTATATCGAACCAACGCTTTAAAAGCCGAAATAATAAATGTCGTTAAATATCGTTAAAAAAGCTAATAAACTTTTAAAAGAAAAAACGTGGTTGCTACGCTCTAATATAACCATATATCTGCGTTGCCGCTAGTCACTTTTCCATCATTTTATGAAAATCAGTTTAGTTTTTGATAAATATTGCATAACCTAGGAGATATTTCAAATATAGGCAAAATATCCTAAAAACGCTACGGTATTGCTGATATCAATTTTTTGTAGCCTCTGTCTGCGGCAAGCACAGTAAGCAAGAAAAACTGATATCAGCAGTGCGTGCTGTATCGATATTACTTTTCACTCACTATAGTAAATGTCTGAGCTATGGCAAATATTAAGCGCTAACTACTAAAAAGCTAACTATTAGAAGAACAGGCATAAAAAAACAGTCCCTAATGGACTGTTTTTATGTTTATAACAAAAACTAAAGCGTAACAATGTGCTAGGCGCGGTTTTTATATTTACGAATAGTCTGCAGCTGGGCGACTGATTCTGCCAATGACGCTAATGCCGCATTGGTTTGTACGGTATCAGATTGGTTGACCAGCATTTGCTCAGCTTTCTTACGTGCTTCAACGATTTTACTCTCATCAAGATTGTGTGCACGCATCGCGGTATCAGCAAGTACGGTGACCATTTTTGGTTGTACTTCTAACACACCGCCAGATACATAAATGACTTCTTCTCCACCGTTAGGTGTTTGTACGCGCATCGGACCGGGTTTTAGCAAAGTAATAAGCGGGGTGTGACCTGGCAATATACCAATTTCGCCTTCGGTACCACTAGCTATTAACATGCTAATTTCGCCTGAATACAACTCTTCACGAGCACTTACGACGCGACATTGTAATGTTGCCATACTTAATTCCTTACCATCAAAGCGCGATCAAAAAACAGTAAAAACTGCGATGCGTTACTGAGGAGTAGATATAAAGGTTATATTATACCTACTCGTTAGCCCATACCAATACCACTTACGCTGCAGAAGACTTCATTTTTTCTGCTTTAGCAACAACTTCGTCGATGCCGCCTGCCATATAGAAAGCTTGCTCTGGTAGATCATCGTACTCACCAGCGATGATTGCTTTAAAGCTAGCAATGGTATCGCGTAATGGCACATATTTACCAGGAGCACCGGTGAACACTTCAGCGACGTGGAATGGCTGTGACAAGAAGCGCTGAATTTTACGCGCACGATAAACGACCAGTTTATCTTCTTCTGACAACTCATCCATACCTAGAATGGCGATGATGTCTTTTAGCTCTTTATAACGCTGTAACACTTCTTGAACACCACGCGCAACGTTGTAATGCTCTTCACCGATAACCAATGGGTCAAGCTGACGTGAGGTTGAATCTAGTGGATCAACCGCAGGATAGATACCTTGTGAAGCGATATCACGGCTTAGTACCACTGTCGCATCCAAGTGAGCAAACGTCGTTGCTGGTGATGGATCGGTCAAGTCATCCGCAGGTACATATACCGCTTGTACCGAAGTAATTGAACCTGATTGCGTTGAAGTAATACGCTCTTGCAGCATACCCATCTCTTCAGCTAGCGTTGGCTGATAACCAACCGCTGATGGCATACGGCCTAGCAGTGCCGATACTTCAGTACCCGCTAGCGTATAACGATAGATGTTATCAACGAACAATAATACGTCACGACCTTTGCCAGTGGCAGGATCTTTGGTATCACGGAAGTACTCAGCCATGGTCAAACCAGACAGTGCAACACGTAAACGGTTACCTGGTGGCTCATTCATCTGACCATATACCATCGCAACTTTAGATTTGCTAAAGTCTTCAACGTTGACAACACCAGCCTCTTGCATTTCGTGATAGAAGTCGTTACCTTCACGGGTACGCTCACCGACACCAGCAAACACGGATAGACCTTCGTGTTTAAGGGCGATGTTGTTGATCAACTCCATCATGTTGACGGTTTTACCAACACCAGCACCACCAAACAGACCAACTTTACCACCTTTCGCAAACGGGCAAAGCAAATCGATAACTTTAATACCAGTCTCTAGCAGCTCAGTACTGTTTGACTGTTCTGCATAGCTTGGGGCTTCACGGTGAATAGACCAGCGCTCATCTGCTGCGACCGGACCTTCTTCATCGATAGGACGACCAAGAACATCCATGATGCGACCTAAGGTACCCATACCGACTGGTACAGAAATAGGTGCGCCTGTGTTGGTCACTGGTAGGTTACGTTTTAAACCTTCGGTTGAACCCATCGCAATAGTACGTACGATACCATCACCTAGCTGTTGCTGTACTTCTAGGGTGGTTTCAGTGCCGTCTACTTGCAAGGCATCAAAAATTTGAGGAACTTCGTTACGGTCAAACTCAACGTCAAGAACCGCGCCAATAATCTGTACAATACGACCGCTACTCATTGCGTTCTCCTTGAACTTCTGTATATAGTGGGTTTTATAAAGGGTTTCAATTATGAAACAGCAGCAGCACCGCCAACGATTTCCGAGATTTCTCGGGTAATCGCCGCTTGACGCAGCTTATTATAAACCAACTGTAAATCGTTAATTAGGTCACCAGCATTATCTGTTGCCGCTTTCATCGCAACCATACGTGAAGACTGCTCAGAGGCAATGTTTTCCATTACCGCTTGATAGACAATCGACTCGATATAGCGACCAAGTAATTCATCAATCAAGGTTTTAATGTCAGGCTCGTAGATATAATCCCAGCTCAGCTCTGTTTGTATACCACTTTCTTCATCACCAAATGAACCCTCTGGTAAAGGTACCAATTGGTTGACAATCGGTTTTTGAGTCATGGCGTTGACAAACTGGTTATAGACCACATAAATACGGTCTAATTTACCGTTGCTATAGTCTTCTAACATCGCTTGCACTGGCGCGTTTAATTGCTCAAACGTCGGTTTATCACCATAGTCAGTAACGGCTGAAGTGACTTTACCACCGAAGTTTTTAAAGAAACTCACGCCTTTAGCACCAATAACGGCAAACTCGGCTTGTACGGACTGGTCTTGATACTGCTGAATGCTTTTAGATAAAGCTTTGAATAGGTTAATATTCAAACCACCCGCTAGGCCGCGATCTGATGTGATGACGATATAGCCAACTTTATCAACGGGACGCGAGACCATATATGGGTGTTTGTAATCTGATGAGGCATGCACCAAATGCGAAATAACCCGGCGCATACTATCAGCATACGGGCGACCCACTTCCATGCGCTCTTGGGCACGGCGCATTTTACTAGCGGCTACCATTTGCATAGCGCGAGTAATTTTCTGGGTACTTTTAATACTGGTGACTTTGGCACGTATCTCTTTTAAGCTTGCCATAATGATTCCAATATAAGAGGGTTAAAAAGCATGGGCGTATGCAACAATCATTTAATATAAAACACTGAACTTATCGAAATAATGTCTTTACATCTTGTGGCATGACGCAATCTTAGACCTTCATTGGTTAAAACAGCGACGCGATTATCTTAAAGGAGAGTCTTTTAGACTTAAAAAGCTTCTTGGATAATGCGCCACTTTTTGCACTCTAAACTAGAGTGCTAACCAACTCAGGTTTAACCCGTTAAATTAATAACTGTGATTTTGTTTAAAGGTCTCTAAAGATGACTTTAAACGACCTGCGATATCATCATTATAATTCGCAGTGTCATCAATCTCACGCATCAATTCACTCTGCTCATCATGCATATAGCGTAAGTAAGCTTCTTCAAAAGAACCAATTTTTTCAACAGGAACGTCTGCTAAGAAGCCTTCGTTCGACGCATAAATAACGGCGGCTTGCTCAGAGATAGACATTGGCTGATATTGTTTTTGCTTCATCAATTCAGTCACGCGCTCACCATGATCAAGCTGTTCGCGAGTCGCATCATCAAGGTCTGATGCAAACTGAGCAAATGCTGCCAATTCACGATACTGAGCTAATGCAGTACGGATACCACCAGACAGCTTTTTGATAATCTTCGTCTGAGCAGCACCACCAACACGCGATACCGAGATACCAGCGTTGACTGCTGGACGGATACCTGAGTTAAATAAGCTAGACTCTAAGAAAATCTGACCATCAGTGATTGAAATCACGTTGGTTGGTACGAATGCAGAGACGTCACCAGCTTGAGTTTCAATGATAGGTAGCGCGGTCAAAGAACCGGTTTTACCAACCACTTCACCGTTGGTGAATTTTTCTACGTATGCCGCGTTTACGCGTGATGCACGCTCAAGTAAACGTGAGTGTAAGTAGAATACGTCACCAGGATAGGCTTCACGACCTGGCGGACGACGTAGCAATAGTGAAATCTGACGATAAGCAACGGCTTGTTTTGATAAATCATCAAAAACAATCAGTGCATCTTCGCCGCGGTCACGGAAGTATTCGCCCATCGTACAACCTGAGTACGGTGCGATATATTGAAGTGCTGCTGGTTCTGACGCTGAAGCGACCACCACAGTGGTATATTCAAGGGCACCAGTTTGCTCAAGCTTACGTACCACGTTAGCAATGGTAGAACGTTTTTGACCGATTGCGACGTATACACATTTAATACCAGATGCTTTTTGCGCAATGATCGCATCGATAGCCATCGCGGTTTTACCCGTCTGACGGTCACCAATGATAAGCTCACGCTGACCACGACCGATTGGAATCATGGTATCAACGGCTTTATAACCAGTCATGACTGGTTGATCAACTGATTGACGGTCGATTACGCCTGGGGCGATTTTTTCGACTTTATCAGTCATCTTGGCATCGATAGGACCTTTGCCATCAATAGGGTTACCTAACGCATCAACAACACGGCCTAGCAACTCAGGACCTACGGGTACTTCCAAAATGCGACCAGTACAATAGGCTTTTTGACCTTCTTGTAGTTTTAGGAAGTCGCCTAATACTACTGCACCAACAGAATCACGCTCTAAGTTAAGCGCCATTCCGTAGATTTCACCTTCAAACTCAATCATTTCGCCGTACATGGCATCTTCAAGACCATGAATCTGCACGATACCGTCAGATACTTTGACAATCGTGCCTTCATTCTTTGCAGTTGCACCCGCATCAAGGTCTTGAATACGCTGCTTAATCAGATTACTGATTTCCGCTGGATTCAATTGTTGCATTGCCTTGTTTCCTTTAATTTATGATAACCCGCCACTGACTTAAATGCTCTTATATCACGCAAGCTTTAGTAAGCTGCACGGATGATTGGCATTAGGCCGTTAGCTGTGTTTTTAACTGTTGTAACTTGCCACGCATCGAATCATCGATAACTTTGTCACCGACTTTAATCGTAGCGCCCGCCAATAGACTTGGATCAACCGACTCGTGAATCACCACGCTCGCATTGAGCGAGTCAGCAAGACGCGTTTGCAGCGTCTGACGCTGAGCATCAGTTAATGGATAAGCAGAGGTCACATAAGCGTCAAGCTGCTTTAAGCTTATTGCCTTGTGACGGCGATAATGCTCATAAACTTCAGGAAGCAGCGCCAGACGCTCTTGTTCTGATAACTGTTTAACGAAGTTACTAAGTGCTACTGATACTTTAGGATAGCTGGCGTTTTGGTCATGACGAGCCCCTTGGGTCTCACCTAATAACTGCTTAAAAGCAGAATCATTCGCGCTAGCTACTTGCGTATCATAAAGATCGACCAAAGCAGCTGACTTATGCTCAGCAGAAACAGCTGGATTGTCTAGCCAAGTACTGAACGACTTGTCATTGACAACGGTAGCGGCAATAAATAAGAAGTTTTCCCACTCATTTACTACCCCGTTTTCATTGGCATAGTCAAACGCGGCTTTAGCGTACGGTCGTGCTAAGGTTGATAAGTCAGCCATGATATCCTCACAATTACAGCTTCGCCGCCAGTTGGTCTAACATACTGGCATGTTTTTGCACATCGACTTTGTCTTGCAAAATCTTTTCAGCACCAAGTACAGCCAGTTCAGCAACTTGGGCACGCAATGATTCGCGCGCTTGATTGATTTCTTGGTCGATAGAGGCTTGCGCTTGTTGACGAATGCGTTCGCCTTCCGCTTGGGCTTGCAATTTTGCATCTTCAACAAGCTGATTGGCGCTCTTGTTCGCTTGCTCAATTAGCGCAGCAGCTTTAGTTTTTGCAACATCAAGCTCCTGCTGTACATTTTGCTCCGCGGTCGCTAAATCTGCTTTTGCTTTTTCTGCGGCGTTTAAGCCTTCAGCAATTTTACGCTGACGCTCATTAATGGCACCGATAAGTGGTGGCCACACGAATTTCATGCAAAAAATCACAAATATTGCAAAAGCAATGGCTTGACCGATGAGGGTAGAATTGATATTCACGTGATCACCTCTTTGTTAATGAAAAATCAGTTTCATTGATCATATTTGATAGCCAAACTTTGGCTATGTTTAATATACAAACTTTGACCACCAAACATTTACAACTGAGCTTTCTGATTAACCTGCTAGAGGGTTAGCGAACAACAATAGCATAGCAATACCAACACCAATCATCGGTACGGCATCAAGTAGACCTGCCACGATGAACATACGAGTTTGCAGTTGTGAACCAAGTTCTGGTTGACGTGCAACACCTTCTAAGAACTTGCCGCCTAGAATAGCAAAACCAATGCCTGTGCCAAGTGCGCCAAGACCGATAAGCAGTGCTACTGCGATAACTGTGTAACCACCTAATACTGGATCCATTGATGTATCCTCATTTACCTATTGAATGTATAATTAATGTTCAGTTGATGATGCAAGCGACATATAAACTATCGTCAACATCATAAATACGAACGCTTGAAGGGTAATAATTAAGATGTGGAAAATCGCCCACGGCACCGATAACGCCCATTGAATCCAAAACGGCATCAGGGCAATCAATACGAAGATTAGCTCCCCAGCATACATGTTACCGAACAGACGCAAACCTAGTGAAATGGGTTTGGCAATCAAAGTAACAAACTCTAAGATAAAGTTGATGGGGATTAAAATGATTTGCATGATTGGGTTTTTGGCGCTAAACGGATGCAGTGTTAACTCACCAATAAAACCACCCAACCCTTTTTCTTTAATACTGTAGTAAATAATCAGCGCAAAGACAGAAAATGACATGCCTAGGGTGATATTAGGGTCAGTCGTTGGTACAATCTTGAAGAACACGTGATGTGGATCATGACCCATCGCAGCGCCAACTTGACCTGCTAGACTTGGAATGAAGTCGATAGGCAATAAATCCATCAAGTTCATCAAGAAAATCCATACAAAAATGGTCAACGCTAGCGGCGCAATCAATTTTGACGTACCACTATAAGAATCGCGAACGTTGTTATCAACAAACTCAACGATCATCTCAACCGCTGCTTGAGTTTTGCCGGGAACGCCTGAAGTAACTTTTTTGGCAACCATCCAAAAGATGGCACAAAATAAAATACCCAGACCGATTGACCATAACATGGAGTCAAGATGGATAGCTTTAAAACCCATTAATCCTGCTTCTTCAGCAGTATGGGCAACTTTCCAACCTTCGCCCGGCAGATAGCCGTACGTCCAATTCGTTAAGTGGTGAGAGATATATTCTGATGATGTTTGCTCGGATGCCATAATGTAAGCTTCTTATTAATCAACGATTTAATCAACTACCAAAAAATATGGTTGTCATCTGATGAGGCGTTGGCGGTTTTATTTAATCTGCATTAAGCAAATCCAGAAAAACACTTACAGCCCTCATGTAACCAATAACATCCAACCCATAGCTCTATAACTACTCTGTTATTCTTAAATAATTAAGCGGAATAACCAATTTTTTTATTGCGGCGGCTCAATTTGATAGTCATGGATAAATTTTAGCTATCAAAAAAGGGCGCACGATTATTCATTAATGGCCCTTGCATATCTACGCAAATTTTTAAGTATGTGTTTACTTGTCTCGCTTTACTTTCCTCACACCCAATACGGTGCTCAGCAGCAAGACAGTTAGCTGTCTATATTAATGCAGCGTTGTAATCGTGTAAAGTCAATTATGACTTTTTTATTTACGGTATGAATACGTTAACCGCTGTTAACGTTCGCTACTATGGCTTTGCGTCTATCCATCAAAGCCGATAATTTAATTGTATTTGAACACTCTACTTAGAGAGAGGGTTACTTATCGCGATTTTTACGCTTAGATCTAGTTAAGCGTCTTTATTCATACTTTTATTGTAAAAACAGTTTTCAGTCACTTAATCATTGGTTGATGACTTTATAACAGTAATCTTAGAGAAGCTGGACCGCAGGATGACAAATGTACGTGCTGTATTATTGAGCTATTAAAATTATAATAGGTTCTAAATCTAGCGTATCTGCCACAACATCCAACTGTGACTAATCTGCATTACCATAAAACCGACGAATAGCGCAGGCGCTGATAGAGGTTGTATGGTAATAAAAATTAGTGCAAAACCACATACGGTCAGTAGCCATTTGACCATTTGACCACGATATAGCTGGCTGACAATGTGTCTGCGCGCGCGATATCCGGTATACCAAAAGATAAATCCAGCAAAGACCGCTTGGGTGGCAAAACTGAGTAGCGCCCCAATAGCGTTGCTCTTTGCAATAACAAGCGTATTGCCGTTATTACCCAACCAAGTAACATCTACTATCCAACCGAGCACAATCAGGATAAATAAAATCCATGCTTGGCGTTTTAGATAAATAGCAATCTTATCTCTTTGGGTGCGTTTGGCAGGTTTGGTCATTGATATTTCTATAGCTCTATAACGTGGGGACAATGCCACACCGTTGCGACAATATTATCCGTGAATGGCTCACTCTACAGACGTTATCTTTTAACCAAAATAAAACGCCACTTATTATAGGGAGCAAGCAGATTTTAAGCAAGTGAAATATGCCTTTTATCAAGCATTTAGTTATTTAGCGCTGAAAATCTCTCTACAGAGTCAATAAAGTAGCGCTAATCACCTCTAAATTCACCTATTCTACCGTTAATTTAACTTACGTCATTTCAAATAGCTCAAAAGCTCAGCTTGCCATTAGAACTTGACCGCTACTTTTGACCCTTATTTAGGAAATACACTGACGGATTTGCTGCGCCATTGTCTGCCAACCACTAATAAAATCTTTACTGTTGCTCATATCTTCCGCTTGCACGCTACTTTTAACCGGTTGTAATTTCGCCAGCAAACCTTTAGCAGGCTGATTTGGGCTGACCAAGCACATTTGTTTTGCTGGGCGCTGCTCATTTAACCAGCGTAATTGACTGGCTTTTGGCGCTAAATGATGATCGGTACTTAAGCTGCCAATTAACTGAAACTTGGCGCTGTCTTCCATATATTGATAAGCATCATGATATGCCCAATACGGCAAAGGTTTTTGCGCGTGGTTTGCATGAGCTGCCGCCACGGCTTTATTCATGCGCTGGGCAAATTTTTGCGCATTAGCATGATAGAGCTTTTTATATTGCGGATTGGCATGACTGTGAATGACAGCAAGCGCTCGCGTAATGGCTTTAGCGTTTTCAGGATCGAGCCAAATATGCGGATCGAGCGTGCCAGCAATGGCTTTGCCTTTAACATCGCGCAGCGGATGACGATTAAAGGCGTCGAATTTAAATAACGCAATCGCATTGGGCGCGCTATTGAGCGTGGTGGCGAGGTTGTTTTCTAGCGGCTCGCCAAACCAAACCACAAACTTACTGTTTTGAATCGCCTTGATATCGCCGGGACTGATACTGCCGTGATGTCCGACCTCCCCTGCTTGCAATAATTGCTTGGCTGATGGCGCGCCTTCCGTCACCGCTTGGCTTAATAAAAACAGCGGATAGTTACTGACGCTCACCGTTGCCGCTTGCGCGCTCATCATGAACGAGGCAAATATAAGCACGCCAGTTATGAAAAATCGCTGTAAGCGCAGAGTTAAATGCATAAAGTTTTTAAATAATGGAATCATAATGGCGGCTTTTAAGGTTCAAGGATAATTGGCAAAGGTAGTTATAAATATTTTGCAACGTTATTCTGGTATAAAACAGCAGACCTGTGAATAAATGCAAAGGACTTCTCTGTTTTGCATTTTAGTATGTTATACTATAACAATATAAAAAACCATTATAAAATATCCATTAATTAAAAATACTGTCCATCACACCGCTAGGTCATCTTTAGGAGTTTGCTGCATGTCTACTCATTCATCTGTTTGCGCTCATATCCATGATATGCAAGATTTTACAGCGTCCGATGTCAATGAGCGTTTACTAGCAGCCAAAGAGCAATGTCGCTCAAGCGGCGCGCGCTTTACGCCGCTGCGTCAACAAATCTACCAGCTGGTGCTAGAAGCCAATAAACCAGTGGGCGCTTATGATTTAATCACCCAATTGCAGCAGATGCGCCTTGCCGAGCCTGAAGCAGAAAGTGATAGCTCGAGCCATCAAGCAAATAATCAAACGCCAAAAAATGTCGCGCCGCCGACGGTTTATCGCAGCTTGGAGTTTTTATTGAGCGAAGGTTTGATTCATCAGCTAACCTCGATTAATGCTTATGTGCCTTGTTGTCATCCACGCGCCCAACATACAGCAGCGTTTTTAATCTGTGCCCAGTGTCAGCGGGTACAAGAATGCAGCAGTTTGCCGGTACAAGAAATAATGAGCTTTGCAGAGCAAGACGTTGGCTTTATGGTCGAGCGTAGCGTCATTGAATTGAGCGGTCGTTGCCAAGCGTGTCAGTAAAATAACGGTTTGCTTATATTTTTGACCTGAATTTTAGGTTTACGCTTTCATGCTAAATTATTATTCTGTCATTTCTTAATTATCATTAATACATCAGTACTGCCCTATGAGCCTAGCAATTTTACCAACCAAGCCCTCTGCTATGAATATAAGCGATAAAACCATGCCTAACGCGGCTAAACTGCTGAGCTTAAGTGATATCAGTTACCATATCGGGCAGCAACGTATCCTCTCGCATATCGATATTGATATTGCTGTTAATGAAACGGTCAGTCTGATAGGTCCTAATGGCGCGGGCAAATCCACCTTAGTTAAACTAATTTTAGGTTTAATCGAACCGACGAGTGGGCAGATAACGTCGCACCAAAACTTGCAACTTGGCTATGTGCCGCAGCGCTTTGCCGTGCCGCCTATTTTACCGTTACGCGTTTGCGATTTATTGGCACAAGCCGATAAAAAACGCCTAAGCGCTGAGCAGCGGCAATTTATCTTTGATAATTTATCGTTGACGCATTTATTGTCTCGGCAAATGCTGCATTTATCAGGCGGTGAAACCCAGCGAGTATTATTGGCGCGTGCCTTATTAGACAAGCCCAATTTATTAATTTTAGATGAGCCGATGCAAGGACTAGACCCTGATACCGAGGTTTGGCTCTATCAGTTTATCGATGAGCTGCCAGCATTTTTGCGCTGTGCCATGCTGGTGGTTTCACACGATTTGCATTGGGTGATGAAAGGCAGTCGTCGAGTCATTTGTCTGAATAAGCACATTTGCTGCGAAGGGCAACCAAGCGAGCTTGCGATTAGTTCGGAGTTTCAGAAGCTTTTTGGCCATCATTATGAGCAGCCTTATGTGCATCAGCCGCACGCTTGTGAGCACCATGCCCCAAGCGAGATATAATTAAAAAACCAAGCTTTTTAGGCAAATTGCCTTGTTCCTTTTATAAAAACGTTACGGATATCTATTATGACCGCTTGGTTAGCCATCATAGCTCCTGCTTGGATTGCTGGTAGTATTTTAGCGCTACTTTCTGCGCCTTTAGGCTGCCTAGTCTTATGGCGGCGCATGGCATTTTTTGCCGATGCCTTGGCACATGGCACGTTACTTGGTGTGGCGTTGGCAGTTTTGTGGCAATTACCGATGGGCATCGGTATTGGCATCGTCAGTATTTTAGTCGTACTGGGCTTGGTATTCATCGATGATGAGCGTCTGCCAGTCGATGCAGTGCTGGCCGTGGTTGCGGTATCGCTGCTGTGTTTAGGTTTATTAACCTTGACGCAGCTTACCGATCAGCAAGCCAATGTTTTAGGTTTTTTATTTGGCAATTTGCTCGAGCTTGACTGGGCAGATTTGCCGTTGATTGCAGTAAGTGTTTTGGTGGGCTTAGGATTACTGATTTATATATGGCCTGCACAAATCAAGCTTGCCACCCACGAAGCTTTGGCACGCATTCAAGGGATCAATCCAACACGCCAGCGCTTGTTTTTTATGGGCGTATTGGCAGGGTTTTGTGCTATTGCCTTGCAAGCGGTTGGGAGTTTATTAATCAGCGGCCTATTGGTGTTGCCAGCATTAACAGCACGTTTATGGTCGGCATCACCAAAACAAATGGTTGTTATCTCTTTAATCATTGCCCAGCTTGGCGTCACGCTTGGCGTTTGGGGCAGCATTTGGCTAGATATCCAAACGGGGCTTGCTATCGTTTTGGTACTGGCTATTTTATTTTTTGTGGCGCTCATTATCTCAAAGCTAATAAGCAAAAAATCAGGATCCGAATCCATCTTGGCAAAATTCTGGTCCCCACGCCGTTAGCGTTATTCACATATAGCATCAGATTTCTAAACGTCTCAGCCATTACATTTAGGTCGTGATTTTGATATTTGCTTGGCCTTTGTCGAACTTTATTTCATCAATATTGCTAGAGCTTTAATGCCCATTATGTTATAAACTTTCCTGAATACTATCAATGCGATAGTTGGTGAATATTTGGTTTAATAAATTCTTGGTGTACCAATCTAAGATGTTTTTTTAACGAATGTTTTCGTTTCATCATATTTTAATTTATTATCGTTTTGCTTGATAAGGGACTAACCCCCATGCTTAGCTACTACCCCGCCAGCGCAGTCAGCACGCCCGACGGACAAGTCAATGTTTTGCAAATTACCGATTTGCACTTATCCTCCCACGTGCCTGCGGCGGCTGACGAAACCAGTAGTGAAGTAGCGGTTTGCCAATACAATTTTGAGGCGATTATCAAGCAAGCGTTGAGCGCAGAGCGGCGCTGCGATTTGATTCTCGTGACAGGCGATTTGGTCAATAAAGTACAAGCAGAGATTTACGATCATATTTTTGACGTATTGCAAGCAACGGGTATTCCTTTTGCTTGTATCGCCGGTAACCATGACGTTACCGATGAAAACAACAGTGAGTTGCCATTTTTTCAGCGTGAACTGATTGCCAGACCCGCGGACAGACGCTTATTGAACCGTCATGTTATCGAAACCGACCATTGGCAGTTGTTGTTAATAGACTCTTCGGTGACAGGCAAGGTAGAAGGTGAAGTGACGCTAAGCGACATTGATTGGCTCTGTGAGCAGCTAGAGACATGCGCGAAGCCTGCGCTTATTGCGCTGCACCATCATGTGATAGCGGTCGATTCAGACTGGATTGATCAGCATATGGTGGAAAACGCCGATATTTTTTGGCAACGGCTGGCAACATTTGAGCATCTTAAAGTCATTATTAGCGGGCATACCCACCAAGAGCAAGTCCGCCATCGGCAAGGAGTTACCGTCTACAGTACGCCCTCTACCTGCTATCAGTTTAAGCCTTTTGAAGATGATTTCGCTTATGATAAAAGAGCCCTTCCCGGCTATCGCTGGTTGCAATTAGCCAACAATGGAGAGGTTGCAAGCTGGGTTGAAAGACTAGATACTTGACAACCAGTTTTATTGGCAAAAATTTGGCTAGTATTTAGCTAGTATAATACCGCCAGAGTGTGTATGTTATAGGGCTAGCTAAAATTACTGGTTATAGACAGCCACAGCGTGATTGCTAATACTAGCAACCTAACCGTAAAGCTAAAAATGATAAATAAGTTATATCATAAATAAGGTAAAAAATGAGAACGGTCTATATTTAGACAAGATTATAATAGCTAGGACGGCTAAATTGACCACAAGCTAAGTTTCCACAGTCAGTGATTTGTAGCTTTATTTAATGGCTAGCATTTAAATAAAAAGATTGATAACAATATACCTGACCATTGATAATCGATAAATCGCTAGCAGGATATCGAAATAACCGTATGTTTAGATCAGCTGTGTTACTTGTGTCACTAAGTGGTAAAACGCATATAAAAGAAGCCATTTATAGCGTTTGGTAAATTGATAACGTCTTGTCTGTCGATAGGTCGTTTTATTGAATTAATTTGAAAAAGTAGGATACCCATATGAGCACCCTGACCCCAAACCCAAATCCAAGTGATGTAAAGTTCACCCCCTATGCGCCTGCCGAAAACGAAGAATACATGTCGGATGAGCAATTGGCGCACTTTAAAGCCATTTTATTAGATTGGAAGCATCAATTGATTGGCGAAGCAGATCGTACCAAGACTTATATCCAAGATGAGTCCAGTGCCATGCCTGATATCAATGACCGCGCCACTCAAGAAGAAGAGTTTGCCCTAACCTTGCGTACGCGCGACCGCGAACGTAAGCTGATTCGCAAAATTGATAAATCTATCGCTGAAATTGAAAACGAGGATTATGGATTTTGTGAAACTTGTGGCGTCGAGATTGGCCTGCGTCGTCTTGAAGCGCGTCCAACCGCGACCCAGTGCATTGACTGTAAAACTTTGTCTGAGATTAAAGAGCGTCAAAACCAAGGCGCTTAAATCCAGCCAATTTAACAGTCATTAATCATGTAAATACAAATACGAGCGACCATTCATTGGTCGCTCGTTGCGTTTTACGGCGTTATTTTTTATTAAATAGCTTTTAGTGGTTGACACGGCACCAACAAAATACGCATATTTAGCAAATATCTTTTTGGCATCGATTTACTTATTCTATCTATTTCTACTTTAGCTAAGTGTCTATTTTGAAAACATCTGCTACCTCTATGGCAAACACGCCTATTAATCTTACTCTGCCCCAACCTATTGGCCGTTTTGCGCCGTCACCAACCGGTGAGCTGCATCTTGGTTCCTTAACCACCGCGCTTGCCAGCTTTTGTCATATTAAATCTCTTGGTGGCAAATGGCTACTGCGTATCGAAGACACCGATACCGAGCGCTGTGATCGACAGTTTACCGAGCAGATTTTGATGGATTTAGAAGTGCTTGGGCTGCACTGGGATGGCGATGTCATCTACCAATCTGAGCGCCTTGATATTTATAATGATTATTTATCTTCAAGCTTATATCCGCTGACTTACGGCTGTCAATGCTCGCGTAAAAGCCTTGAGCGTTATTGGCAGCAAAAAGCGATGGGAGAAAGCATAGACGCAGAGCAGGCACAGGAAAAACTGCTGAACAGGCAACGCTATCCGCGCTGTTGTCTAAATGCCAATCTTGATAAAGAAAAAAACAAACTGCGTATACAGCTACCAGATTACCGTATCGGCTTTAAAGATGGTATTCAAGGTGTGCAATGGAGCAATCCGCAGCAAAGCTTGGGAGATATGGTGGTGCGTCGCCAAGACGTCATGATCAACTATATTTTGGCTGCTAGCCTCGATGATGGCTTGCAAGGTGTGACGCATATTATGCGTGGCTTGGACATTTTACCGATGACCACCGCGCAAATTAGCATTATGCATGCAGCGCATTTGCCAGCCATCGATCATTGGTATCATTTGCCATTGATATGCAGTCCTGACGGTCAAAAGCTCTCTAAACAAAACCTTGCCCAGCCAATTGATACCCGTGACCCAAGTCATCTAATTGCCCATGCTTTGCAGCTATTACAGCAGCCTACCGTTGATAGAGACACGCCGACAAACATGCTAAAGCAAGCAATTGCACAATGGGATAACTCACCGCTAAAAAACATGCAGTCTTTAAATATGCCTGATATTTAATAACAGAGTTCTAAACCCTCAACAGAAAAAACGCCGCTATGAGCGACGTTTTTTTATAGTGAATAATTAGAATGCCGTAAACACTCTAATCATTAAATGACTTAGTAATAACGGCATTGGCTCTTTTCAATCTCAGGGCTTTCTTTATAAATCTTTAGCAGTACCGCGACCATCACCAAGCTAATCAGCATCGATGAGCCGCCATAACTGAAAAATGGCATGGTCAACCCTTTGGTTGGAATCGCGCCCATATTCATTGCCGCATTAATAATCGTCTGCGCAATAAACACCACCGCGATACCAAAAGCGGTATAGCTCATGCGCATTTGCCGACGTTTTAGGGCATTATAACTGATGCGCATCGCACTTCCGATAATCAGCGCCTCAAAGATGAGAATCATCGTGACTCCAACAAAGCCCAATTCTTCACCGGTAATAGCTAGTAGAAAATCCGTATGCGCCTCTGGTAAATGCGACAGTTTTTGCACGCTTTCGCCGTAGCCGACGCCAGTAAACTGTCCGCGACCAAAGGCAATTAAGCTACGTGCTAGCTGATAATCAGTGTCTTGTACATCGTCAAAAGGGTCCAAAAACGACATCACCCGTACCAGTCGGTATTGTACGGTCGCCACCATTAATACAGCACCGCCAACGGCCACAGCGCCGAGCGCGATAAACTGCTTATAAGGCGCGCCGGCAATATAAAAGATGGCAAAGACCGTCCCAATAATAACCACAAACGAGCCAAAATCTGGCTGCGCGAGCAACAGAACGGTGATTAATCCAACCACGATGGCTATGCGTAAAAACCCATCCCAACCGTTACGTACCTCAAATGAGCGCCGTACAACAAAGTCTGAGACAAAGATAATCATCACCAATTTGGCAAGCTCTGCGACCTGAAAATTAAAACCACCGAGCGTGAGCCAACGTTTTGAGCCATTAATAGGCGTACTAAATAAAGTGGCAAATAACAATAACCCCGTGATGGCCAAGAGCATAAACTGGGTTTCGGTTTTATAAAGCCTTTTTAGCGTTACCGCTTTATAAGAAATACCAGCGATAACCAGCCCAATCGCCATGTATAAAAGCTGATTATAAAAGAAATGCAGCTCGCTCATGCCGCGACTAAGGGCAAACGGGATAGAAGCAGAAGCCACCATCAATAAGCTGAGCACCAACATACAGCCGACGCTTGCTAATAAAATGGCGCGCGCTGAGGGCATGGAGAGAACGCCATCTGAGCCAGTAGCTCGCGGCGATTGAGAGTTTGATCGAAAAAAAGAAGAGAGCGCCATAATTTTATATACACTAGCAAACGAGAAAACACGGCGTTATGAAACGCCACCGTTTAAAAAAATGAAGTTGATTTTATCCAATAGATAATAGCAGACAGCAAAGCGGTGACAAACCCCGATTGTTAATCGTTTAGCTTGTCAGTATTAATAGTACAGTGGTTAGCAACATGAATAGCAACGATGGTTTGCAAATCGTTTGTCGTCCGCTTTATTACCTAGTTGACAGTAGCAGCAATTTATAAGCAAAACAATCATTTATCAAAAAACGCCTGCCATTTTATAACGCTAAGCCCAACCGCTTAAAACCTAATGCTCATACTACCTCAAATCAAGAAGTCTTATCAGGTAACAAGATACCTTATGACGCCTTGTCTAACTGGTTAACCAGCTGACTAAAGTACTTGCCGCGTTCCGCAAAGCCACTAAACTGATCGAAACTGGCACAAGCTGGCGACAAGAGCACCGCTTGTACTTGCGATAAACTGCTTTTTGTGACTTGCTGTATCGTCGCAAAAGCGCCCTCTAGCGTTTGACATTGATGCATATAGACATCATCGTCGTTGATACCAGCGGCGCGTAAATGTTGCTCAATTTGCTGGCTATCTTCGCCAATAAACAGTACTTGGCTGACGTATTGATTGATAAATGGCGTTAATTCGCCAAATTGCTGACCTTTACCTTGGCCACCTAAAATTAATAACAGCTTACCGTCTTTAGGTGCATATACCGCTCCTAAGCCCTCGACTGCCGCCATAGTTGAGCCAATATTGGTACCTTTAGAATCGTTAAAATAATCAATCCCATCGACCGTAGCCACATATTCGCAGCGATGCTCAAGTCCTGTAAAGTTCTGCAAAGTAGTGAGCATACTATCAAGCGGTAAACCGGCAAGCTCACCCAAAGCCAAAGCCGCTTGCGCATTGAGTAAATTGTGCCGACCTTTGATACGCAGTTTGTCTGCCGACAGCAAACGCTCTGTCCCGCGGGCCAAATACGTCTGCCCTTCTGAGTCGGTAATCAGTCCATATTGACCTTTGTCAGGAGCGTGAATGCCCGTGCTTAAGCGTGGCAAATTATCAGCCACTAGCGGGCGCGTCAAGGCATCTTCGCGATTGATAACCACTGACTTGGCGCCTTGAAAAATGCGATGCTTGGCTTGATGGTAGCCGAGCATATCGCCATGGCGGTCTAGGTGGTCAGGCGACATGTTCAGTACCGTTGCCACTTGCGCGCCTAAATTGGTTACGGTCTCTAACTGGAAACTTGATAGCTCG
Organism: Psychrobacter sp. SHUES1; assembly: GCF_001652315.1. NCBI lineage: Bacteria > Pseudomonadati > Pseudomonadota > Gammaproteobacteria > Moraxellales > Moraxellaceae > Psychrobacter > Psychrobacter sp. SHUES1. The sequence goes on from NZ_LXWA01000029.1 coordinate 23,487, forward strand.
AGAACTGCCAACTCCATCTCGGTATTGGACAGTAACGTCAGTGCTGGCACGCCAATATTGCCGCCTACGCCAACATTGACCCCAGCATCGGCGGCCATTTGTCCAACCAAGGTGGTGACGGTACTTTTAGCGTTAGAGCCTGTAATCGCAACAATCGGTACGCGGCACGCTTCACAAAATAGCTGAATGTCACTGACAACGGGAATATTAGCCTCTCGCGCCGCAGCAACCGCTGGGGTTTTTAAGGAGATACCTGGGCTGATGATAATGCGAGCCGCTTGTTGCAATAAATCGGCATCTATCGCGCCAAACTGGCGAATATCAACAGCAGCAGGCAATTGGTTTGCTAAAGTGGGATTGACTTGATTGTCGGTGACAGCGACTTGGTAACCTTGCTTGGTCAAATACTGCGCAACCGACAGCCCCGACTGCCCCAAACCGACCACGACTTGTAAACCACTGCCCTTATGAAGTAAGGCTTCTGTTGCGGTGTTAGTGGTCATATCTATTCCTTTTATCTATTAAACTAACAAAATTGTATCAAGCATCTTGGCTTTATCAATAGTATTGATAATGGCTTTTTATAGTGGGCTTTACGCTAAACGTCAGGGCTACAACTAATCTCAGCCGTTTTTAGCAAGTCTGAACCAGCTTGAACCAGTATGAGTAAGCTGCTGTGGATGATGAGCATCATAAAGCCATTGCCACAATTTCGGTACTGGTTTTTTGAGGCTTTGTGTTATTATGCGCCTGTTTTTATATTGCACCGCTAATGCTATAATAGCCGCCTTAATAAGAACCGCTACGATAGTAAGCGCTCTTTAACCAAATCTTTAATTTAGCATTTTAGTTTAGCATGTTGTCACCTTTATCGCGCCATTGTCATCGTCCTGCAGTTATGTTTTTTATGCTGAGGTGGATATGACAGGCAACCGCTGCCCCATATTTTGGCGTTTTGTCTGACAAAAGACGTATCTTCTTCCGCCGTATTTCACGGCAAACACTTATTCATGTTTTTAAGAGCTGTTATCCTAATGATTAAGGGTAACGGTTTGTGCGATACCGCTATAAAGGTCGATAACCGTTAGTCTCGATACAATCATTTTAGGGTGACGCTTTATTGCTCGATCATAAATGGTTGTTTTTTTTGCCTCTAACCCTATACAGTTTACTTATGACATCTTTTTTTGGCAGTTTGCGTGAAGAGTGGTTTTCCAATATTCGCGGTGATACGTTATCAGGTTTAGTGGTCGCACTGGCCTTGATTCCAGAAGCGATTGCCTTTTCTATTATCGCTGGTGTCGACCCAAAAGTCGGTTTATATGCTTCATTTTGCATCGCCGTGGTCATCAGTTTTGTCGGTGGACGTCCGGGTATGATTTCGGCGGCGACCGGCGCGATGGCACTGGTGATGGTTGATTTGGTCGCCGAGCACGGGCTGCAGTACTTGCTTGCCGCTACGTTACTTTGCGGCGTCATTCAAATCATTATGGGTATTTTAAAACTTGGTAACTTGATGCGCTTTGTGTCGCGCTCGGTGGTCATCGGTTTTGTCAATGCGCTGGCGATTTTAATCTTTGCCGCTCAGTTGCCTGAGCTGAACCCGATGACTGAGCGCGTCGGCATGACGGTTTATATCATGACGGCGGCAGGCCTTGCGATTATTTACTTATTTCCGCTGCTCCCTAAAATCGGACGCGTGATTCCCTCACCGCTGATTTGTATCGTTGGTTTGACTGCGGTTGCCATGTATATGAATCTTGATATTCGTAACGTCGGTAGCATGGGCGATTTGCCCGATTCTTTACCGGTGTTTTTATTACCTGACATTCCGCTTAACTTTGAGACCCTAGTCATTATCGCGCCTTATTCTATCGCGCTTGCCATCGTAGGTTTATTAGAATCTATGATGACCGCGACCATCGTCGATGAGTTGACCGATACGCCCAGTGATAAAAACCGCGAATGCCGTGGTCAGGGTATGGCCAACGTCGTATCAGGCTTCTTTGGCGGTATGGCAGGCTGCGCGATGATTGGGCAATCAATGATTAACGTCAAATCTGGCGGCCGTACGCGTTTATCAACGCTTATTGCTGGCGTGGTGCTACTCATCTTAGTGGTATTTTTAAGTGAGTGGGTCAGCCAAATTCCGATGGCGGCATTGGTAGCGGTGATGATTATGGTTTCTATCGGTACCTTTAATTGGCAATCTATTCGAGAATTTAAAACCCACCCACTGTCCTTTAATATCGTTATGCTGGCGACCGTGATAACCACTGTTTTTACCCATAACTTAGCGTACGGCGTTGGTGTCGGCGTGCTACTTTCAGCATTGGCGTTTGCCAATAAAATCGGGCAATTCTTAACGGTCTTTAGTGAGTATGATGACAGTAGCAATACGCGTTATTACTACGTGCAAGGACAGGTTTTCTTTGCGTCAACGACGCAGTTTTTGCAAAGCTTTGATACCAAAGAAGCGTTAGACAGCGTACAAATCGATGTTAGCCACGCCCACTTTTGGGACGTCAGTGCCGTCGACACCTTAGACAAACTGGTCATGCGTTTGCAGCGCGAAGGTATTGATGTCAAAGTGGTCGGACTCAACAGCGCCAGCCGCACCCTTATCGATCGCTTTTCGATTCATGATCGCCGAGATATTGGACTGTTAGATTAAACAAAACGGTAGTGGTGTTATCAAGCTGAGCGCAATAATGTCTTTATTGTTCAGCAATTATATTGGTATATAAAATCAGGCTCGCGGCTTAAAGGCACTCCTTTAAACCGCGAGCCTGTGTTTTTATTATTGAGATATGTGGTGCCCTTATGAGTAATTTGAAGCCAGATAGTGTGATTGCTTGCTTGGACTGCCCCAATCATGTGCAAGCGGTATTGGATGCCAGTATGTGGGCCTCTATTCGTCTGCAAGCACCTATTGGTCTGCTGCATTCTGTACCAAGTTTGCAACAAAAAGCTGCCGTTGATTATTCCGGTTGTCTCAATGTTGACGATGAAAATGTCTTGCTAGACCAATTTACCGCAAAAGAGCATTTGAGCAATAGCGAGCTAAAAGCCCAAGGTAAATTGCTGCTGCATCAAGCCAGCACATACTGCGAGCAGCAACATCATAAGCTAAAAACCTATACTCTGCATCGCCATGAAAGCCTGAGTGACAGTATTGATTATGTCGATGACAAGGCACAATTAATGGTCATCGGTCATCATGTGACTTGCAAATCAACCTTGAGTCAGCTGATACGTTTGAGTCACTGCCCCATTTTGGTGACCCATGCACCATTTTTGCCCCCAACGACGGCATTATTTGCTTTTGATAACAGTCCAACTTCGCATAAACTGCTCAGTTGGCTGTGTAAAACGCCGCTTATTCGGGCGTTGACCGTACATATCGTCATGGTTGCCAAAGAAAACTCAGAAAACTGCGATGCACTGCGGGAAGCCTATGCGCGCCTTAAACAAGCGGGTATCAAATGTAAAAAAGCCTTACTCGACTGCCGTGATGTCACTGCTGCCTTAAATTACTATCAAAGCAAAAATGATATTGGGCTGCTGATGACCGGCGCCTTTGGGCAACCGCGTTTGCTTGAGCTGCTAAAAGGTAGCGAAACTAAAAAACTACTTGGTAGCACCAAAACTCCATATTTACTCTTCCCCAAAGCTTAAAACCTTCCTTTTATGTATAAACTTTTGATTTTAAACGCTATTATTCATAATGGCGTTTTTAATAATCGACGTTTTTACAATGCTTATGCGCTTACTTTTCTCCTATCTCTTCCCATTTTTCTTATCAAACCTCTTATCAAATCGTCACATGAAATAAAGTGATAGCCTCCCCAAGCGCTTAAAAAGTTGGTTATAATAAAGTGTTTATTCTCCCAACGTTAAAGGTTGATAGCTCCAACTTATATCCATAAAAACAGTGTTATCGTTGCGATATAGGCAAGAGTCTTTGTCACTATCTTGGTTATTTTTAAGCAAATGCGCCCAACTCTACCAACCCCCTTGAGTAGGTTTGGCACAATTCTTGAACTATTTACCATGAGCCTGACAATAATACGAGCCAGCAAACGGTCTCTATTAACCTGCGACATCATCTATATAAGGATTTTTTTATGAAGCTAATCACTGCGATCTTAAAACCGTTTAAGCTCGATGATGTGCGCGAAGCGCTTTCTGACATCGGTGTAAAGGGTGTCACCGTCACCGAGGTCAAGGGTTTTGGTCGTCAAAAAGGTCATACCGAGCTCTATCGCGGCGCTGAATACGTGGTGGACTTTTTACCTAAGGTGAAAGTTGAGGTAGCAGTGATGGATGAGATGGTCGAGCCTGCTATCGAAGCCATTACGCGCATTGCCAGTACCGGCAAAATCGGTGACGGCAAGATATTTGTGACCAATCTTGAACAAGTCATTCGTATTCGTACGGGTGAGACAGGTCCTGACGCTATTTAATAGTTAAGAATAATTAAGCGCTAGACCACTTATAAACACAGATTTATAGGTCATCTCGATCACTGTATTGCATCTATTCAAGGGGGAATTAATATGCAAAATCAAATCTTTGAGCTCCAGTACGCGCTAGATACGTTTTATTTTTTAATCTGTGGCGCGCTAGTCATGTGGATGGCCGCTGGCTTCACCATGTTAGAAGCTGGACTGGTACGCTCAAAAAACACCGTCGAAATCCTCACCAAAAATATCGCCCTCTTTGCCACCGCCTGTACTCTGTATATGATCTGCGGTTATGCCATTATGTACGATGGTAATCTGTTTTTAAGCGGTATTGCTGGCAACGATGCCTTAAACAATACGTTAGTAGCCGATGCCTTAGCGAGCTCAGCTAAAAATGGCTTTAATGGCGATGCGGTATACTCGGCGGCTTCTGATTTCTTCTTTCAAGTTGTGTTCGTCGCTACCTGCATGTCTATCGTTTCAGGCACAGTGGCTGAGCGTATGAAGCTATGGTCTTTTTTGCTGTTTGCTGTCGTTATGACCGGATTTATCTATCCATTAGAAGGCAGCTGGACGTGGGGCGGTAAAGCCGTATTCGGCTTATTTAGCCTTGGCGATTTGGGATTTTCTGATTTTGCCGGTTCAGGTATCGTGCATATGGCAGGAGCAGCAGCGGCGTTATCAGGAGTTCTGCTTTTAGGGGCGCGTAAAGGTAAATATGGACCTAACGGTGAGATACGGGCAATTCCCGGCGCCAATTTACCTTTAGCGGCGCTTGGTACGCTTATCTTGTGGATGGGTTGGCTTGGGTTTAACGGCGGCTCCGTGCTTAAACTTGGCGATATCACCAGTGCCAATGCCGTTGCTATGGTGTTTTTAAATACCAACGCTGCCGCTGCGGGTGGGGCGATTGGCGCGCTTATTATCGCGCGCATCATTTTTGGTAAAGCAGATTTGACCATGCTATTAAATGGTGCATTAGCGGGTCTGGTCGCCATCACTGCCGAACCGTCCACCCCGTCGGCGCTGCAAGCAACGTTATTTGGCATGACAGCAGGCGTTATTGTGGTCATATCAATCCTTGCATTAGATAAAATAAAAATCGATGACCCAGTCGGTGCTATCTCTGTACATGGGGTGTGCGGCTTGTTCGGTCTGATGCTAGTGCCATTGACCAACCAAAATGCTACTTTGCTCGGTCAAATTGCTGGTGCAGCAACCATCTTTACTTGGGTGTTTATCAGTAGCTTGCTTGTTTGGAGCATTATTAAAGTCGTAATGGGCCTGCGTATCTCTGAAGAAGAGGAATATCAGGGCGCAGATATTGCAGAATGTGGTATGGAAGCCTATCCAGAGTTTATAAGGTAAAAAGTATTTAAGAGGGTTTTATTGTTGATTTGCTAATCATCGATAAAACCCTTTTAATAAAAACCTATCCCATTAAAAATCCCGCAAAACCTTTCGGTCTTGCGGGATTATTTATTCTTTAACACTATAGTCTTTAACCGTTTATCTTTTTATAATGCCCAGTCTAGCAACTGAACTTTATAGAGTAAGATTATATTGGCTTATTTCTTTTTCCACGTTTGGCTACGTGAAAATGGACCGATATACCCTTTTAGTTTTAAAGTACTGCCGCTTAGATTGGCGGTCATACGATAGTCTTTACCTTTTTCAGGGTCGGTGATTGTACCGCCACTATATTTACCACCACCGTCAGCCTTTAGGCCTTTGATGATAGTTGTACCAATATGTTTCTTACCTTTAGCTGAGTTGGTATCAACCAAGGTACCAGTTAGGACACCATTAGATTCAGTAATTTTAACTAAACCTTTTGGCTTACCTTCATCATAAGTCTGCCAAGTGGTGTTATGTAATGGGTCAGCGGCAAATGCCATGCTTGCCATACTGATACCAGCAACTGCTAAAGTGGTTTTTGTGAATAATTTCATAAATTGACTCCCTTCATTTAATGATTACTAGAAACGTTGCGTTTCTAATGTCTTCGCTTATCCTTTTATCAACATTCTTTTATTGCAAACCCTTCGATCCTACGCTCATTTTAAGCAAGTAACCTTCATTAATATGCTATTAAATGCTACTAATGATTGGTTTGACAGAGAAATCTCGATCGACATAAGCGATGTCTTGACCCATTATAAGCAATTTTTAGATTTTGCCTAGTAATTTTTTTATAGTTTATTATTTCTCTAAAATCAAAAGCATATCAAACAGTTATAGAAACGGATTGTCTATAATTTTACCCGATTGGTCATCTTTTTGTTTTGACTTATCCTCAAAACTACTATATCGATTGCGGTTTTCAAATGCCAGCATAATTTTGCTCGTTAGCTCGTGTAGTTGCTGTGCCTGCTCATATCCAGCTTCGTCAAAGACTAGATTAATGTCGCCATAAATGATAATTTTATCTTCTTGGTTTTCAATAACCAAATCGCCAATTTGCATACTTTCATGATTATTCATAAAGGGTTCAATCATTTGAGCTTCCTCTACCTTAACAGCAATTTACGTGATTTTGCAATACTGTGAGAATATGGTGATATTTAGACGCCTTATGCTTTTAATTGTGCCATGAGCCAATCGATAATAGCCAGCACAAATAACATCCAAGTGGGCTCTTCTGGTGAGTCTTCGGGTAAATCTGAGCTGTCACCTGCTTTTAACGGCAGATCAAACGCGCGCGCTTTGGTTTGAGCATCTAATACGGGCAACACGTCGATGCCAATCTTGGCGGTTAATTGATCCAGACTAATCACTTCTATACGCTCTGATTCATCATTGGGCGCATAATACACGCCTGCTTGGTTGCTGGCTGGAATATAGACCGCTTTAAAAAAATGACTGGGCACCAGTACACGATTCGCCAGTTGTTTGGTCTTTTTATTCGTAAACGCCACCCCAGTAATGGTATAAACTTCACCGTATTGCTGGGTCAAATAGCGCGTGGCTGACTCGATATTACGCCAAATATAGCGATTATTGCGCGGCGATTGCGGCGCGATGTTGGCAAGGCTAAAGCTATCGTATTGCTGACTGCGATTGGCCATATTACCATTGGGCGCTAAATGCCCGCGATCATAACCTGAGCCTGAGTAATCGGACAGTTTGGCGCGCATGGATTTTGGCAGGCGGCTTTCTTCATGAAAGCTGTCTTCACGATCAATCTGTTTGGCTTGCTGCAAGCGCTTACGGTCGAGATATTCTGCTGACCACAGCGGGGTACGTGATACGCCTGAGTGCATGACAGCAAAACCGTCCATACATAGCGCTTGGGTGTTGTTGCTGAGCTTAGGATTGGTGAATTCAGGATAGACGCCACCATAAAAAGACTGGCTACATTGACTTAAATCTTCCGCGTGTGCAGCCGATATTCCTATTAAGACCGTGAATACGGTCATTATGGTGTTATTGTTAAACTGTGCTTTATCTTTAAAAAAACTTATCATGCCACTTCCAACCATCTATGCCTGCCATTCGGTAGGCGTTATCCTAGCAGGCCGTTAGTAATAAAGAAAGATGCTGCGCAGGCCGTGACATTTTAAATGCTATCCGCTATACTTAGGCAGCCAAAAATCTTGGTCTTACAAAAAACGGTGAAGTGGGTGAGTGGCTGAAACCGCACGCCTGGAAAGTGTGTATACGTTCATAGCGTATCGAGGGTTCGAATCCCTCCTTCACCGCCAATCTTATTCTGCTCAATCAAAGCCCGCAGTTTTCCTATCTTTTTCTACTTTTTCACAAACTCCTTAAACACTCGGCAATTTAGGCAGCCAAAATACCAACGCCAATAGCGTGGCTAATAATACCGGCGGCGTTATCAGCAGTCCGACCTTCATATATTGCCCCCAGCTGATTTTATAATCCTTTTCAGCCAATACGTGTAACCACAATAGCGTCGCCAAACTACCAATAGGCGTGAATTTTGGTCCCAAGTCATTGCCAATGACATTGGCATAAATCATCAACTCTCGAGTAGCAGCGGGCACTTGGGCGCTATCAATCGCCAGCGCTCCTATTAGCGTCGACGGCATATTATTCATCACAGACGCTACGATGGCGGATAAAAACCCCGTGCCGACCGTCGCAACGAGCGCGCCTTGTTGACCTAGCCAATTAAGTATTCGTGCGCCATAGGCGGTAAGTCCTGCATTGCCCAAACCATAAACCACTAAATACATACCGATTGAAAATAATACAATTTGCCACGGTGCTTTTTTAAGAATATTGACGATAGAAAACTTAGCATCACGCCCGCCTTGCCACCAGCGTCCAGCTATGGCCATTAGGATAAGCGCCGCGACACTAGTCACCACTGAGATAACCAGCCCGAGCGATTCAGTCGCGAAATACGCCACTAATAATAATACTAATAGTGGAAAAGCCGCCCGAAATACCAGCGGATCTTTGATAGCCGATTGAGGTGCGCTAAGATTTGCCGTTGAGTAGTGCCTCGGAATGTACCGCGCATAAGCAAGCCACAATACCGATAGCGTCGCTAGGACAGAGACGATATTTACCGGTACCATCACCGCCGCGTAGCGACCAAAACCAATATCAAAATAATTAGCGCTGACGATATTGACCAGATTAGAAGTCACCAACGGCAAGCTTGCGGTATCGGCGATAAAGCCAGTGGCAATAATAAAAGCTAAAGCAGATTTGGGGGCAAAATCAAGGCGCAGCAGAATAGCAATCACAATCGGTGTCAGTAATAATGCCGCGCCGTCATTGGCAAAGAAGGCGGAGATAAACGCCCCTAATAGTACAATCATCGGAAATAGCAAACGCCCGCGCCCATTACCAAGCCGAGCAACGTGTAACGCCGCCCAGCCAAAAAATCCCGCTTCATCTAAAATAAGGGAGATGATAATCAGGGCGACAAAGGTAAAAGTGGCGTCCCAAACAATATCCCAGACAATACCAACGTCAGACCATTGCACCACACCAAATACTAAAGCAACCAAAGCGCCGCCCATCGCACTCCAACCAATGCCAAGCCCTTTCGGCTGCCAGATGACTAAGATCAGAGTTACGATAAAAATAGCGAATGCGAGCATGAAGTAACCTTAATGGGGCAATTGAAGCAATGAAATATTAATAAGGGCAATAATAAAACAAAGAAGTTAGAGCGATTTTTGATTGACGCGTTGGGAGACTTCTGCAACGCTTTCGACCCGTTCTGAATAGCGATCGGTCAGATACGCCGAGCGCCCACGGGTAAGCCAGGTAAATTTGACCAACTCTTCGCAAACATCGACCACTCGCAAATATAATGGTGACATTTTCATGCGGTCATTATCGTCAAATTCCAAAAACGCTTTGGGGATAGAAGATTGATTGGGGATGGTAATCATGCGCATCCAGCGCCCAAGAATACGTAATTGATTGACGGTATTAAAACTTTGGCTGCCGCCACTGACTTGCATGATAGCCAGCGTTTTACCTTGGGTCGGACGTACGCCGCCGAGCGCCAACGGAATCCAGTCAATTTGCGCCTTCATAATACTGGTGATACTACCATGGCGTTCTGGACTGACCCACAACATACCCTCTGACCACTGTGCCAGCTCGCGTAACTCTTGTACCTTTGGGTGGTCGCTATCGGCGTCATCTGGCAGTGGCAAACCTGATGGGTTAAACATGCGCACCTCGCAGCCGTACCAACGCAATAGACGACTTGCTTCCTCAGCGGCCAATCTAGAAAATGAACGCGCACGCAGGGAGCCATATAACACCAATATTCTTGGCGCATGGCGTGGGTCATCTTTACCGACCAAAGACTCAATATCAATGGCTTGTATTTGATCAAAATCAACATTGGGTAAATCGTTATTAAGTGAATCAGCAGCGGGTGAATCAGTAGCGCCAATATTACTAGTACTTTTACTAGCAATATTGTCTGTCACTAAGGCTTTAGTTTCTTTATTCTGTAACATGCTTCACCACTTCCCCATTCTCTTTTGTGAAACTATTGACCGGATTTTGCAGTAATTCAAACACTTTTTCAGACGGTCGGCACAGCGCCGCGCCTTTATCGGTAACAACAATAGGACGATTGATTAAAATAGGGTGCGCTATCATGGCATCAATCAGTTGCGCGTCCGTCAATGCTGGATTGTCTAAACCAAGCTCGGTATAAATACTCTCTTTACTGCGTAAAAGCTCGCGCGGGGTACTCTGCATCAATGCCAACAGCTCAACCAAGTACTCACGAGATGGCGGTGTTTTTAGGTATTCCACCACATCTGGCGTCTCACCTGAGGCCTGCATAATGGCAAGGGTATTACGAGAAGTGCCACATTTTGGATTATGAAAAATCATTGGCGTCATAAGGTTTTCCTCTTTACGTTAAAGGGATTAGATTTAGTATGTCTTGATATGACCAAACCGCCATGCAATTAAAACAACGTATAATTAATAGATAAATAAGCACTTGATTGAATAAACCCTAAACTACAGCATTTTTACCTAAACATAATAAATTTAAAACTATGGCAAAAAAACTACTCATTATAACGCGAGTTGGATTGGTCGTTATCGGTGCCGTTATCATGGTTGATTGTGCCGTGTTAATGACGGTTGGCAAAATTAACTTTGGTACTGTCGTGCCGTTTTTATTGGGCAGCGCATTTGTCGCCCATGGGATATTTTGGCATGCCATCCGCAAGTTTACTAGGCAAAACCCATTTCGCAATCGTCTTTGGTACACGCTATGGCTGCTATTTTTTATTTGGCTGATAAGCTTTGGGTTATTTATTTTCTCATTGCAGCAGCAAATTAAAAAGAGCTCGCAGCCTGTATCGGAGGTCGCGGCGATTATTGTATTAGGGTCAGGTACTATCGCCGGTAAGCCAACACCGACGCTTGCTCAGCGTTTAGATACGGCGGCACCGCTGATTAAAGCACAGCCCGAGGCATTAGCGTTGACCAGTGGTGGCATTGGTATGGGGCAGACACATAGCGAAGCCAGTATTATGGCGCGCTATTTACATGAGAAGCATGGCATTGCTCTTGAGCACATTTTGCAAGAAGGTAATAGCACTAGTACCGCCGAAAACTTAATTTATAGCCAAGTCATTTTGGCAGCAAAAGAAGTGCCTATCACGGCGCCTATTGCCATTGTGACCAGTGATTTTCATACCATTCGTGTGGCTGCCATTGCCAAGCATCAAGGCTATCAGCGACCTATTTTGCTCGCCAGCCCGACGCCGCTATCGATTCGCTACAATGCTTGGTTTCGTGAGTATTTTGCCTTCGTTAGTGGTTGGCTGTTTGGTGAGTATTAATGATAAAGGCCATCAATAAGGCAACTCGGCCAATAATTTAGTCCTGCAATATAACTAAGAACGACTATAGCCTTCATAAATATAATAACAACGGATTCCGCTATGCTCGTCGATATTTTATTAACCATTCACTTTATATTATTGGTGCTGATATCCTTGCGCGTCCTTGCGCGCCATGACTTAACGGCGCCGGCGCGTTTGGCTTGGTTGGTGATTTTATTTCTCTTGCCTTATTTTGGCGTCCTAGTTTATTGGATGTTCGGTGAGGTACATTTAGGACGCAACTTCACACGCGAACGTCAGAAAATTATCGATAAATTACATCGCCATCGCCCAGAGGTACTTGGTAGCAATGTGGCGTTATTACATGCCGTTAAACCTGAGTACCGCGCAGCCTTTGCTTATTCAGCAAAAGCCACTGGCTTTCAGACGACAGTTGGCAATCGCGCTAAGCTAATGGCAGATGCCAATGAGACGCGCAAACGTATGATTGACGACTTTGATGCGGCAACCAACCATATCCACGTGCTGTATTATATTTGGCTGGTCGATGGCATGGGTACGGCTACCGCAGAAGCGCTGATTCGGGCAGCAAAGCGCGGCGTCACCTGCCGAGCGATGGTCGATGGCATGGGCTCGCGCAAAATGGTCAGCTCAAAGTTATGGCAAGAAATGAAAGACGCGGGTGTGCAGCTCAGTGTGGCGCTACCATTAACCAATATCATAAAGGTTATGCTCTTTAGCCGTATTGACTTGCGCAATCACCGCAAAATTACCGTGATTGATGGCAAAATCGGCTATTTTGGTAGCCGTAACTGCGCCGACCCTGAGTTTCGCGTAAAGCCCAAATACGCCCCTTGGGTCGATATTATGCTGCGTATCGAAGGGCCCATCGTTGCGCAAAATCAGATGCTATTTGCCAGTGATTGGCTAACTGAAAACCCTGATACGCCGCTCGACAGCTTTCCGTATAGCACCGATTTACAGCCAAACCTGCCGCTCAATGATTTTGCTGCGCAAGTTTTCTCTGATGGACCGACCCAGCGTCATGGTAACACCCCGCAGTTTTTGGGTGCTTTAATTAGCCAAGCCCAGCATACCCTGATAATTTCTACCCCTTATTTCGTGCCTGATTATTCGCTGGTCAGTATCCTATGTGCGACCGCCTATCGCGGGGTTGAAGTAACGATGATTTTTCCGAAAAAAAATGACTCCTTTATCGTTGCTGCGACCAGTCATAGCTACTATTGGGAATTGCTTGAGGCTGGCGTAAAAATCTACGAGTATAGGCCGGGGCTGCTACACGCCAAAACCCTGACCGTCGATGGTGAAATCAGCTTGATTGGCTCAACCAATTTGGATTTACGCAGTTTTCATTTGAATTATGAAAACAATATCGTCTTTAGTGATAACAAACTGACCGCCGATATTATGGAGCGCCAATATCAGTATATCGCTGATTCTGATGAAGTAACGCTTGAAGAGGTTAACAACTGGCCGTTGCCGTATCGGATTTGGAATAATGTCGTCGCCACCATGGGACCGATTTTATAAGTGGACCTTTAGCCTATTGCCGCCTATTAATGAGCGGGCATTTTTTGCAAAATATAGATAACAAACTTAGCTTCTGTCGCAAAAGGTTGTGCTGCCACCTCTGCTAGTAGCGTCTGCCTTTTTTCGCTGCGCGCCCGATAGGCATAAGGGGTCATGGTCATTAAATCTGCCAATGCCTCTGCCGCTAAACTGAGCTTACTACTGACATGATGAGTCTCTAACAACTGAAAATAAGGCGCTAATTCGTCCAAAAACTTATCAGAATCATGCTCGCGGACGTCATCAAATAACGCCTCACGCATCGTCGCCAAATGCCCAACATCGGGCTTGGCAATGATCATATAGCCCTCATCGCTTAACACTTCATTAAATGCTTCTGGCAAAATCGGACTAAAAATACTGCTAATACCATCGATACTATGCGCGCGTAGCGGCAAATGCGCCGCGCTAGTCACCAGCGGATAAATAGCTGCTGCATAAGTCCCATCTTCCTTAGCCTCCTTAGCCTCTTGGTACCAAAGACGACCTAAAGCCTTACTGGTTCTCGCCAGCTCTACAACAGCAGGTTTACTGATATCGGCAGCGATAAGCACATCCATACCCGTTTGCGCCATTGCCTGCGTGTAATAGCCCTCTCCGCAGCCAATATCTAGCCAATTAATGGGTTTATTTTTTTGCTTAAGACTGGCTTTTTTTGCCATCAATAACGTTGTCATCTTTTGGCAAATTAGGTCATTTAGTGGCTGATAGTGTCCGGCATTTAAAAACCGTTTGCGCGCCTCAATAGATTGCTGACTGTCGCCCGGTGCTTTGGATTTTTTTTGTTGCACCGGTAATAGATTGACATAACCCTGACGCGCCACATCAAATGGATGAGCGGTTTGCTTAGGATTCAAGCTGCCATCACAGCGCCACGTATCAGCAGCTGGATGCAGAGGTGATTGACAAAGGGGACAAATAAATAAGCTCACAAGTATCTCAACGTTAGCGCAATATGGCTGCCATTTTAACAAAGTTCCGGCTAAGTAAGGGATAAATGCCGCAACAAAAAGAAGTTCGCATAAGACCTAAAAAAGCCATCTTAACTTTTAAGATGGCTTTTGATTTGAAAATTTTTTGATTTAAACCTGTTTGACAACTTAACGCAGTTTTAAGGTCATTAAGCCAAGAATCACAAGGATAATGGCAATAATCCAAAATCGTGCCACCACTTGGGTTTCTTTCCAACCAATCTCTTCAAAGTGATGATGCAGTGGCGCCATGCGAAAGACGCGTTTTTTACGCAGCTTATACGAGCCAACTTGTAGCATCACCGACAAGGCTTCGGCGACAAATAAACCGCCCATAATGGCAAAGGCAATCTCTTGACGGGTCATAACCGCAATCGTACCGAGCATCGCGCCCAATGCCAGCGCCCCAACATCACCCATAAATACTTGCGCTGGATGAGCGTTAAACCATAAAAAACCTAACCCTGCGCCAATCATCGCGCCGCAAACAATAATCACTTCTGAGTTATAAGCAATATAAGGCACATGTAAATAATCAGCAAAGCGTACGTCGCCTGAGACATAAGCCATGGCGCCTAAACCTGCCGCCACCAAGACCACGGGCAAAATCGCCAAACCATCTAAGCCATCGGTTAAGTTAACGGCGTTTGAGGCACCATTAATCACAAAATAGGTAAAGATAATAAAGCCAATCCCAAACGGGACGGCCGAAAAAGGAATCATCCAATCTTTGAAAATCGGTAACAGCAAGTCCTGCATCTCACGCGTGGTCGCTATATCTGGCTGCAAGGTAGCAATGTAATATAAAGAAACCCCGACGAATAACGCGCCCATCGACAGCCAAAAGTATTTTTTACGCGCGATCAGACCTTTGGGATCTTTATATTTGATTTTAAGCCAATCATCCGCCCAGCCAACCGCGCCAAAGATAATCATCACGATGAGCAAAATCCACACATACGGATTGTTTAATCGCGCCCACAGTAACGTCGATACGCCAATTGCGCTCAAAATTAGCACCCCACCCATGGTTGGCGTACCGGTTTTGACCAAATGCGACTGCGGACCATCGTTACGAATCGCCTGACCGTATTTCAATGCACGCAGGCGATTGATGACGCGACTGCCAAACACCATACTGAACGCCAGCGCAGTAATAACCGCCAACAACGCCCGTAGCGTCAACGAAGAAACCGCAGAAAACGGCGTATAATACTGACCAAGCCAGCCAAACAACCAAACTAACACCGCCTACTCCTCGACTAGCGCATTGATAAGGGTTTCCATCTGCATGGAACGTGAGCCTTTAAACAGCACCGTACAAGGCTGCGCCTGCTGTGCCTGTAAATAAGACTGCAAATAGGACAGTAAGCTGTCTTTATCAGCAAAGGCATGGGCATTGATAGCAGAAATCTCTTGCGCGCCCGCCACCGTATATGGCGCATATTGACCAACGCACAGCAGCACATTGATGCCAGTGGTCGCAATGGTACGACCTAAGCTTTGGTGCTCACTGATCGCCGCCTCTCCTAGCTCGCCGATATCGCCAAGTACCATCACCTGCGTACCCGTTTGCGCCGCCAGCACTTTAGCAGCTGCGCGCACCGAATGCGGATTGGCGTTATACGTATCATCAATCAAGCGATGCATACCAAGGAGCTGACTATTCAAACGCCCTTTTGCAGGACGGGCGTTTTCAAGCCCGACGACGATATCGCTAATATCGATATTTAGCGCATGGGCACAAGCAGCAGCCGCCAACGCATTATTGACATTATGCTCGCCTGCTAAAGGCAAATTAATATCATGGACTTGGCTACCAATATGCAGCTTAAACTCACTGCGCTCAGGCTCAACATCTAAATGACTGGCACTGACATCGGTATTGCCAAAGCCTATAACGTTTGGGGTATGCTTTTCAGCGATACGGCGTAATTGATTGGTAAAATCATCTTTATCAGGAACTATGGCAAATTGGTTATCATGTAAGGTATGGTAAATTTCAGCTTTGGTTTGGCAAATGCCTTCGCGGCTGCCAAATTCTCCCAAATGTGCGGTACCAATATTTAAGATACACGCAACATCAGGCTGCACAATCTCAGTGGTATAAGCAATTTCACCGATATGGTTGGCGCCCAGCTCCAAAATAGCATAGCGATGATGATCGGATAATTCGAGTAGCATCATTGGCACGCCCAAATCATTATTTAGGTTGCCACGGGTAATCAGCGTTGGCGCCAAGCGTCCAAAGATACTACCGAGCATCTCTTTACAGGTGGTTTTGCCGCTCGAGCCCGTAATGGCAATGACGGTCAAATCTTTGTGCTGCTGCCGTCGATAGGCCGCCAATTGACCGAGCGCCAAACGCGTATCATTGACAACCAATTGCGCAATATCAGCAGCAATCGGACGTGAAACGATAGCCGCAACCGCACCTTTTTCTATAGCAATATCCAGATAATCATGTCCGTCAAAATTATCACCCGTCAAGGCTAAAAAGATATCACCGGTTTTTATAGTACGCGTATCGGTAGCGATACGTGTACTGCTAATGGGTTTGTTTGCGTTATTGTTTGGCTCTATAGGTACTGCCCCAAATTGCCAATGGCCACCCACTACTTTGGTTGCCGCAAGCAGATTGTCTGCTTGCCAAACATACAGCCCTTGCGACTGAATGCTGTTATCGTTGTCGGCTGTCATAATGATTACCTTATATATGATGACTACTTATCTTTGATATTTTTCAGCGTACGTTTTTTAAAACGTACAAAAAATGAATGGCAGGCGCTATTACTTCGCTATAAATACTATAAGCGTCCGGCTTGCTTAAGGGCATGTCGCAAAATAACGCTGTCGTCAAAATCATAACGCACGTGGTTAATCTCTTGATAGGTTTCATGACCTTTGCCCGCGATAACAACGATATCAGCAGGCGCTGCTTGCTTGACCGCATATTCGATGGCGGTTTTGCGCGCAGGCTCGATATGGGTACGCTGATACTGCTCGTTGGTCATGCCCGCTTGCATATCTTGCAAGATTAAATTTGGGTCTTCGGTACGCGGATTGTCCGCCGTCAATACCACTTTATCGGCGCCCGCCAATCCAGCCTGCGCCATTAATGGACGTTTGCCGCCATCACGATCACCGCCGCAACCAAATACTGCCCACAGCTGACCTTTACAATGGGTTTTTAGACTGGCAAGTACTTGGCTTAATGCATCGGGCGTATGGGCATAATCGACGATAAAACAGCCATCATTGGAGGGCACACGCTGCATGCGCCCTACCGCCCCTTGCAGTTGCGGGATAACATCAGCAATACGCTCAAGGTTAATTCCTAAAGCCATAACAGTGGCGATAGCAGCCAGTAAATTGGCAACGTTAAAATGCCCGAGTAATGGGCTAATGATATTAATGCTCTTGGTTTCTTTATTTTTAAAATCCGTACACAGCGCAATCTCAACTCCTTGCAAGCTTGGCTTGATATCAGCGGCAACAAAGGTTGCAGATTTTGCTGGGTCTAAACTATAGCTCCAAACGGTCAAACCACTGGCATGCGCCGTATCAAGCATAATCTGGGCATGCTCGTCATCGATATTGATAATGGCGTGGGTTAACTCGGGGAAACGCGCTTTATCAAACAGCTTGGCTTTTGCCGCCGCATACTCTGCCATATCAGCATGATAATCGAGGTGGTCACGGCTCAAATTGGTATAAATCGCCACCGACACTGGCATACCTTGTAAACGCTGCTGATCGAGACCGTGCGAGCTTGCTTCTAAGGCCAATAATTGCGCCTTCTCCAAACCCATTTGATATAAAAACTGCTGCACCGCTAAGGCATCGCCGGTGGTATGGCTGGCTTGCACCAACGCGCCGAGTCTACCATTACCTGCTGTTCCCATCACCGCGCTACTCATACCCGTCAGCTGCGTCAACTGCGCCACCAATTGGCTGATGGTGGTTTTGCCATTGGTACCAGTCACCGCAACGACCGTCGGTAAGGTCACAGGCTGCTGATGCTGTAAGCGCGCTTGAATCAAGTCACCTAAAAAATCACGAATATGGGGTACGTATACTACTGGACAAGGCAGTGCTGCTAATTGCTGCTGCGCTTTAGAGCGATCACTATCGTTTGTGAAGGAAATATTGGCGTGTGGCGGCACATTAGCGGTAGACAGCAAAGCGATTGGATCAATTTCCGACAGGATAAACGCCGCCTGCTCAGCGGCTTGATATAAGTAGTCGCGACTTTTTTGGCAATTTGGTGTCTGACTTTTTAATAATATAAAGACATCGTTTGCTGCTAACTGACGGCTGTCTAAGCAGAATTGCTCAAAGGGAATATGAGCAATCGAAGTTTTTGCTTTCGGTAGTTGACTGCTAGATGCGCTTACCAGCGTTGTTAATGCTTGCGTTAAGCTATGGCTTTGCCTATCTCTATCGTTGCTACTGGTTTCAATCAGCTGTTGTAAGGTGACTGCGGCGTTGCTTTTTGGCGAGGTAGACAGAGACATTGGCAAATCCTAAACGGTTAAAACGCATCAAATAGTTAACAGCTGAAACATGGAGCTTAGTCATGGAAATTAGTCATGAAACTTAACCATGGAACTTACTTTTTAGCTACGGCTCTTCGGTTTTTAATGGCTTATCTAACGGCACATTATATAAACGCAGCGCCTCTTTCATGACGTTATGAAAGACAGGCGCTACCGTTAAGCCAGCATAAATCTGACCGCGTGGGTCTTCGATAAGCATCACCCCGACCAGCTTAGGATTGGACGCGGGCGCCATACCGGCAAAAACGTTACGGTACTGGTCGCTATAGTAGCCGCCTTTTGGGTTGATACGGCGTGAGGTACCTGTTTTACCCGCCACACGATAGCCATCAATAGCCGCGGCTTTGGCGGTACCGCCCGGCTCGGTGACACTTTCTAGCATCTGTACGATAGACATAGCTTGTTCGTGCGCCATGATACGTTTGCTGGGCTGTTTTTTGTCGTCTTTAATTAAGGTTAATGGATGCATCACCCCGCCAGCGGCAAGCGCCGAATACGCTTGTGCGACCTGCGCTAAGGTCACTTGTAGACCATAACCATAACTGACCGTTGCTCGTCTTGACGTTTCTTTTTCTTTTGGCGTGACCACAAGTCCACTGCCCTCACCGGGGAATTGCAGCGGAGTTTTTGCCCCGAAGCCAAACTGTCTTTGCATATTGGTAATGGCATCAGGCGGCAAGGATAACGCAATCTTGGTTGAGGCGACGTTACTAGATTTTTGTAGCAATGTCGCAAGCGTAATGCGTCCCAAGTTATTGTGGTCACGAATGGTATAACCACGCACACGAATAGAGCCTGGATTGGTATCAATCAATGAGGTCGTCGTGTATTTACCGGAATCCAATGCGGCTGCCACGGTAAATGGCTTCATGACCGAACCCGGCTCAAAGACGTCGAGCAACGCACGGTTACGCTGGTTTTCACCCGTCATCTCGTTCAGATTATTAGAGTTAAAGGATGGCCACGTCGATAGCGCTAGCACTTCGCCCGTTTGCACATCAACAATCATACCGGTCGACCAGCGCGCTTTTTGCAGGCGACCGGCTTTTTCAAGCTCTTTATAAAGCAAGTACTGTAAGCGCGAATCAATCGTTAAGGCGACATCTTTACCCGGTATTTCTGGCTCGACTTGCTTGATTTCTTTTAAGCTGTTTTGCTTGGCGTCTTTTAATACCAGCACCTTACCGTCTTCACCCGCCAGCGCCGTTTCATACTGACGCTCAATACCAGCACGGCCTTCATAACCGCCTTCAGGATCATTGGCGTTCTGCCCCATAAAACCTAATAGCTGCGAGTTTGGTTGCGGCTGCGGATAATAGCGCTGAAAGAAGTTTTTCTCATAGACACCCGGGAAATCGAGCGAGCTGACGCTTTGGGCAATCTCAGGCGTGACTTTATTAAGGAGTGGCAGATAATGTGAACCTGCGCCCGATGGCAACGCCGCCTTCACCGCTTCTTCATCGGTGACGTCAATACTGTCATCGATAGCTGTGACTTTTTTCAGCTCAGTAACTGAGATATTGGCCGCTGCTGCAAGCGTGGTTAAATCCATATTATCTAAACGCTTTTGCATACGCGCGACAAGCTGCGGACTTTCAGGATTGGTCAATATAATACGTTTCAGCTCATAATATTCGCGCGCATAATCGTGCGGGCTAAACGACACGGTCGCAAGCGGCGCACTGACGGCTAAAGGCAAATCATTACGATCGGTAATCATGCCGCGATAGGATTTTTGCGTACGCACGCTGGTAATCAGCTCATTGCCTTTATCTTGATAAAACTGCGCATTGGCGACTTGTAAATAATAAGCACGGCCAATTAATAAGCCTAAAATGACTAACGATATTGCCCAAATCGTGCGAAAGCGGTTTTTGTCTAGCTCAACACCGCCGCGCGACGATGCCCCAGAGGCTTTACCCAAAAAGGCTCTTTTGCTTTTTTGGGTTTTTACACTGGTATAAGCGCCCTGCTCTTCGTTCTTTTTTAGGCGGCTAAATAGCTTAGCTTTGCGGTTATCGGCCGCTTTATTGTCAGCTTTGCCGCTTGTTTGTCCAGATTTGGCAACACTGGCACGGCGTAGCGGCTTAGTGACTTTGCCGCTGGCGGATTTTTTGCTGTTATTTTTGGCCGCTTTATCGTTTTTGGCAGTGGGCTTTTTATCAGTCATCGTCCTGCCTCCGCAGCGTTAGCATCTGCCTCAAAAAAATCTGTTTCATTGGCAGCGGCAGCATCTGTGCCATCGTCCTCGAGCACTGGCGCGACGGCAACTGCCGCACCCGGCTGAATAATCAGCTTATCTTTAAGGGTTGGCGAAAACATACCCAATTCAGCAACGGCGCGACTGGCAATTTGCGGGGTCGCACTAAAGGTTTGCTGTTCAATCAATAGACGTTGGTGCTCAACTTGTAGCTTACGCTCTTGTTTTTTCATGTCTTGCAAGGTTTTATAATCCTGATGATATTGCTGCACGCCCTCTGCCGTCTTGATGCCGCTCCAGATAATAGCCGCCGCCAGTAACACTAATATGACCACGTATATACTGACTACGTTAAATCGGCGCACGAATAATTCGCCAACATCAGTATTAGGAGGCATTGCGGCGCGGCGGTTTACAGGTTTGTCAGATATTGCCATGACGATCTCAAAAAAGTGAACTTCAAAATAAAAAAAGCGCTAAGATTTGCGAGTGAACACACCCTCATGAGCCATCAGCACCATCAATAAAAATAACTACCAATAAAATCAATAAACACATAACCAAGCAAAAAGTAACTGCTGAGCCTAGCAGAGAATGTTTACAGCTTTTTAACAGCCGCGTAATCATTAAAACATTCAGTCATATTTTACCCACATAACTGAATAGCAAGTTTTAAGACTTAGCTTAAGAATTATCATCTGCTTTATAATCCGTATCGCTACGAGTCGCCATGCGCAGCCACGCACTACGCGCGCGCGGATTATTGCTTATCTCAGCCTGACTGGGGCCAACACGTTTTGGTTTACTAAAATAACGCGGACGCTTGGGCGGCATCGGCAAGTTTTCATCTTCTGGATACTGACCTTTGCTATGGCGCTGCAAAAATTGCTTGATACGGCGATCTTCCAACGAGTGAAAACTAATCACCGCCAGCTGTCCGCCCGACTTTAAAATCGGAATACTTTGTGCTAAAAAGTCGTCGACATCACCAAGCTCATTATTGATAAAAATGCGCATGGCCTGAAAGCTTTGAGTCGCTGGGTGCTTACCGCGCTGCCAATTTGGATGCGCTGCTTTGATCACTTCTGCCAGCGCAAGCGTCGACTCATAACTGTCCATCTGCTTAATCGCACGAGCAATACGGCGGCTATGACGCTCTTCGCCAAACTCATAAAGCACATTGGCCAAGGTTTCATCATCGACCATCTCGAGCCACTCGGCAACCGACTGTCCGCGACTGGTGTCCATGCGCATATCGACCGCACCATCGCGCATAAAACTAAAACCACGGCTACCGTCATCAATCTGCGGCGAGGAAATACCCAAATCCGCCATTAAGCCGTCCACTTTTGTGATACCCATTGCCGCTAGGCTATCGGTCAAGGTTGCAAAGCTATCATGCACCACTTTGACGCGGCTATCAGACTTTGCTAATTCTTGCGCAACGCTAATGGCTGTTGGGTCTTTATCAAACACAATCAAGGTTGCATCATCGGCAAGCTGGCTTAATAGCAGGCGGCTATGCCCGCCGCGCCCAAAAGTTGCATCCACATAAATGCCACTTTTTTGTAAGCTATTCTGACGGCTGTCATCTGTTTGTTTGGGCAGCGATTTGACACCCAACACCGCCGCCACCGTTTCTTGTAGTAGCACGGCGTCATGAACAAAATTTAATTCATCAGCACCTGCTTGCTCTATGACGGGCTCTTGAGCAGAATCGTTTTCAACAATAGACGAATTGACTTCTGACTCAGAACTATCAATGACTGAAGAAGGGGTTTCTTTAGAATTTAACGTGTTTTTTGACTTTGGATTCGATATGGACACAAACGACTCAGTAGATGATGACCTTTTTGGCCAGTAATAGTAAAAAATAAGATGAAAATAAACAAGTTATGACTCACCTAGCATTATTATCGCAAGGATATACGGCGAGTCAAGCGCTAGAGAGGCTTTTCGTTAAAAATATCTCAGCTCTCTGTTATACTAGGGCTATATTTTACGCTATTTTTCTACTGTGACGGCGACTGTTTCACCCGTATTTTTTATACAATCTCCTTATTCGCCTTGAGCTTTAACTTTTCTCACCATTTTATTCATTCACTAGCATATTCTGAGATTTTTATGACCCAAACATCATCCCAAGCCAACCTTGATAGCAAGCGTCCTATTCGTACGCGTATTGCGCCCTCACCGACTGGTTTTCCGCATGTCGGCACCGCTTATATCGCCCTATTTAATTTAGCCTTTGCCAAAGCCCACGGCGGCGAGTTTATTTTACGTATTGAAGATACCGATCAAACGCGCTCAACCGAGCAATCTGAACAAATGATTTTGGATGCGCTGCGTTGGGTCGGTCTTGACTGGGCAGAAGGTCCAGATATCGGCGGTCCGCACGCACCGTATCGTCAAAGCGAGCGTAGTGATATTTATAAAAAACATGCCGAGCAGCTGATAGCAAGCGATCATGCGTTTCGCTGTTTTTGTACCCCTGAAGAGCTTGATACCATGCGCGCTGAGCAAATGGCCAATGGCGAAACGCCGCGCTATGACGGTCGCTGCGCACATTTAGCACCAGAGAAAACCGCGCAATTAGTCGCTGAATGCAAACCGCACGTTATTCGTATGCGCGTGCCAACCGAAGGCGTCTGCCAAATACATGACATGCTACGCGGTACGGTTGAGATTCCATGGACGCAAGTCGATATGCAAGTGCTGCTAAAAACTGACGGTATGCCAACCTATCATTTGGCCAACGTCGTCGACGACCATTTGATGGAAATCAGTCATGTTATGCGCGGTGAAGAATGGCTCAACTCTGCACCGAAGCATCAGCTGCTTTATGAGTATTTTGGTTGGGAGATGCCCGTTCTTTGTCATATGCCATTATTGCGTAACCCTGATAAATCAAAGCTGTCAAAACGTAAAAACCCAACCTCTATTACCTACTATCGTGATGCCGGCGTGTTACCAGAAGCGCTGCTCAACTACCTTGGCCGTATGGGCTACTCAATGCCTGACGAAGCGGAAAAGTTCACCTTGGATGAGATGATTGCCAGCTTTGATATTCAGCGTGTGTCGCTTGGCGGTCCTATTTTCGATATCGAAAAACTCAACTGGCTAAATGCGGAATGGCTACGTGCGCTTAGCCCTGAAGAGCTTAAAAACAAAATCCTCGACTGGGCAAGTGACAGCGATAAACTAACCGCGATTGCCGCCGCAATTCAACCACGTATTGAACTGCTGTCTGATGCGGTTAACTGGGGCGGCTTTTATTTTCAAAACCTGCCTGCTATCACCGCTGAAAGCTTTACCCATAAGTCGCTGACGCCTGAACAAATTACCGAGATGCTACAACTGGCGCTTTGGCAGCTAGAAACCTTGCCGACGTGGACGGAAGAAAATATTTATGCCACGCTAAAAGGCCTTGCTGCTCATCTTGATATTAAAATGCGTGACTTTATGGCGCCGTTCTTTATCGCTATCGCTGGTAGCACCTCATCGACGCCAGTCATGAACTCTATGGCGATTATCGGCGCTGATATGACCCTGACCCGTTTACGCCATGCGGTTGATGTACTGGGTGGCCTTGGCAAAAAGAAACTGAAAAAACTTGAGAAACAAGCGGCAGAGTTGCCAGACTTCTTGGCGGCTGAATAGTTTGGCTGCTAAATAACCTTGTACTGGTTAATTAAGAGTAGAATGGATAATTAATAAAAAAGGGTCAGGCTAATACTGACCCTTTTTTTATATTAATCTCCGTACTTAAATGCCCATAATTAGCCATTTAAATACTTTTACTAACTTTTTTTGCAAATTTATGCATTATTTTTAAAATAGCGGTTGACAAGACTGCTGGTCTTACCTAAAATACGCACACTCTTAGCGAGGGGCTATAGCTCAGTTGGTAGAGCACTTGCATGGCATGCAAGGGGTCAACGGTTCGACTCCGTTTAGCTCCACCATACTATTTATCGCAACGTTCAGTTTACTGAAACCTGAATAAATACTCGCTAGTAGGACGATATCAGCACCTAGGCAAGGCTTGCTCTATTAATAGATAAGCACTCTGATATTGTGAAGTACCGTTGTAATGCTATTGTAAAATAGTGGTTATGACACTCTATGCGTCCCCATCGTCTAGAGGCCTAGGACACCGCCCTTTCACGGCGGTAACGGGGGTTCGAATCCCCCTGGGGACGCCACTATTCGGCGTCACTTATTAGCACTTTTGCTTAGTACCTTTAAGTATTAGATTAGACTAATAAGCGCACAATAAAAAAGCCCAGTCATCATATGGTGACTGGGCTTTTTTTGTCTGTATTTTTTGTCGCCTATTTTAAAAAATCATTACGAGACAAATATTAATTGCTTAATTCTTTCTTACTTACACTTACATTTCGTTGATTTTGTCACTTATTTTAACATTCTAATACACATTCCTCATGCTTTTCTACTTAACAGTATTATTAATAAGTCTTTCTATTCCTTATGCTTATATTATGTTCACAACCTTTAATTGATGGCAAAAAACAATAAACGATAAATATCAATCAATGGTTGTGAATTTAAGTACGTGTACAACTGCTCTAAGCATAGAGTGAAAACTATAAATACCCATACAAAATTAGGAAATTTTAAAAAAGGAATGGTTATGTTAACTACTTATACTCCTCAAAGACGCCCCTCCTGGCGCGGTGTACTTGCCGGTTTGGTCATGGGATTGATTATCGTGATGGCAATGGTTGCCTTGGCTTTAGTGCTAAGCTCATTTTTACCGTTTGATTTAAAAGGTACCAGTATCGCGGGCGGTATATATGCGGTTATTACCGCTTTGATCAGTGCTTTTGTAGCAGGTCACTTTGCAATTAAATTCTCAGCGCCAG
This sequence comes from Psychrobacter sp. SHUES1, assembly GCF_001652315.1. Classification (NCBI taxonomy): domain Bacteria; kingdom Pseudomonadati; phylum Pseudomonadota; class Gammaproteobacteria; order Moraxellales; family Moraxellaceae; genus Psychrobacter; species Psychrobacter sp. SHUES1. Next base: position 49,469 of record NZ_LXWA01000029.1, read on the forward strand.
AAGCATTATTTGGTGATGGTACCGATGTAGATCCAAGAGATGCTACCTTAACGGGTATGCTAACCGCCGCTTTGATTGTACTGTTTACTACTTTTTTTACATTAAGTAGCGCAACTGGGATTTTAACCACAGCTGGTAATGCGGTAGGTTCTACCGTTGGTACGGTCGCTAAAACGGCTGCCACAACAGCGACCGTCGGTGCAGCCGCTGCTGGTCAAGCCGCACAAAACGACGGCGTACAGCAAAAAGCGCAGGAGATTTATCAGCGCGTTTCAGGAGATATCAGTGAAGAAGATATCCAAGCAATGGTAGCAAAAAATACGCAAAACTTAAGCGAACAGCAAGTCGCAGCAACCAGTCGTGTGGTTAAAGATTTGGTCAATGGTACTAAGACACAAGTAGCCAATATGGACTTTACCGATATCGACACGTGGCGCAATATTGATGACTATGCAAAACAGCGTATGGCAGCAATCGAGCAGACCTTAAAAGGTCCTGAGCTCATCACCCGTTTGCAACAAGAAGGTCTAACAGAAGCGCAAGCTATCGAAGTTCGTACCGAGGTTCAGCAGTCATTTAACGAATATAAAATAAAAACTGAGCAAAATATCGCTGAAGCAAAAGCAGCCGCTGAACAAAAATTACAACAAGCGGAAGAGGTTGCTCGTAAAGCAGCTTTATATAGTGGTCTATTTTGGTTAATCAGCACTATCTTAACTTTTATCGCTGCTATTATGGGCGCAAGAAGTGCAGCAGCCAACCATCGTTTAGACAAGCCTATCGTTACTCTTGGTGATAACGTTCGCTAAAAGGCCAAATGAACTAAAATAAGTAAGGAACAATATACTTATTAAACTTTGTCAAAAAGCCCAGTCACACTATATCGTGATTGGGCTTTTTTTCGCCTAGCGTTTTTTATTGGCAACACGTTTTATTGATACCATTTTTTATTAATAGCACTTTAAGTCTGAAAGAATAGAACTTGAAAAACTAGACATTTCGCCGCGCACAAGCCTATACTAAGAGCCTCTCCTATTATCTAAAAGGCACGTTGGCGATGTTCGGTATTGAGAATTACCTAGGGTTTTTCATGGCAGCCATCTTGTTAAACCTGATCCCTGGCAGCGATAGCATGTATATCGTTACCCGCAGTATTTCACAGGGGCAAACGGCGGGTTTTTATTCCGTGCTCGGTATTATCTCAGGGATTTTAGTGCATACGTTATTGGCGGCGCTGGGCTTATCCGTCTTATTGGCCAACTCCCCTACTGCATTTATGGTCGTTAAATATATTGGTGCCAGCTACCTATGCTATTTAGGCCTAAAGATGCTGCTAACGAAACCAGATGCTTTAATGGCCGATAATTTATCCAGCCATGATCATCCTACTCGTACTAGTTTTTTAGATTATGGACAAATCTATAAACAGGGCGTGCTTACCAATACCTTTAATCCAAAAGTCGCATTATTCTTTTTGGCGTTCTTCCCGCAATTTATCAATCCTAATTATGCCAATAGCATGGTGTCGTTCATCATTTTAGGATTGACCTTTGCCGTCACTGGTTTTATATGGTGTTTATGTTTGGCATTACTGGCGTCAAAATTCAGTGAAAAGCTGCGAGAGAATCCAACTATCGAATCTATTTTAAATAAAATTAGTGGTGTGGTGTTTATTGGCTTGGGGATTAAACTGTTGACTGAGAAGGGTTAAAGGTTATACCAAACCCAAGATATATAGTATAATCCACTTATGACTATACCAATACATAACCTAGAAGACCATGACTTTGGCAAACACTCAAAGACTGAGCGCAATCCCAGAGCCCGACTACGCCTGCTCATCTTATACCAATATAGTATAGGCAAAGCCACTAATGATATTGCCAAAGACCTCTGCATACATCCTGAAACTGCCAGACGGACATTGAAGCGATATTATGAACGAGGACTTGAAAGTCTCTACGATCGTCATCGTCGAGGTCGTCACAGCAAATTGGCAGAACC
>NZ_LXWA01000030.1:0-49402 GCF_001652315.1 Psychrobacter sp. SHUES1
AACGAAAATACCAACGGCTTGATCAGAGAGTATCTGCCTAAAGGCTGTGACTTTAGACAAGTCTCTGATAATGAAATACAGGACATTGAGAACAAACTAAACAACAGACCAAGAAAACGCTTAGGGTTTAAGACGCCTATGCAGGCGTTCTATAATATTAATTAGCGTTGCACTTGGTGTGTTAATCTAAGTAACAATAATAATTCAAGGAAAATAATAATGGCTAACGAAGATATCAATAATAAAATGACGGCTATAAATGAATTTGTGCAAGGTAGCCCGTTGCCTTATAGCGAGCTTGATGCGTCGCATATCAATGCCGCTTATCCTGAGCAGAAATTAGAGATTCGAGGCGGCGGCTACGGCTCAGATGCAGCGGCGCATCCAACCAATGCCAAGCAATTTTATGCCCTGACCGACCGTGGTCCTAATGCCGACTTTGACGGAATTGCCGGTAAAGGTAAGCAGTTTCTTGTGCCAAATTATACGCCGTCTATTGGGTTGTTTGAATTGCAAGCTGACAGCAAAATTATCAAAGTAAAAGAAATAATTCTAAAAGATAGCAATGGCAATCCTATCTCAGGACTACCAAACCCCAAGGCTTTTGGCGGCACCAATGAAGTACCTTATGATGTCAATGGTCAACCGATGACAGTCAACCCGCAATTGCCTTTTGATGCGGTAAGTAATCCGATCAAAACTGATATCAATGGTTTAGACCCTGAAGGACTCGCAGCGCTGCAAGATGGCAGCTTTTGGGTCAGCGATGAGTACGGTCCGCACCTTGTGCATTACGATGCCAATGGCGTAGAGATTGCGCGTATCAATGCGTTTGCCAATGATGAGCGTAATAATGTGATGGTTGATGCTAAGCCAATCTTGTTACCGACGGAATTTAGCAAACGTCGTGCCAATCGTGGCATGGAGGCGTTAACCATTACGCCTGACCAAACGACGCTGGTCGGTATCATGGAGTCCTCTATGGACAATCCCGATAAGTCAGGGCGACTCTCTAGTTTGGTACGTATGGTAACGATTAACTTAGTTTCAGGACAAATAGCGCAGTATTTATATCGATTGGATAACGCAGCGCATGTGACCTCTGGCATTGTGGCGCTTAATGACCATGAGTTTTATCTCATTGAGCATGATCGCAAATTCCCGCTCCAAGATAAGTCAGCACAAAAACTCATTTATAAAATTAATATCGCGCAAGCAACAGATATTGCAACCATTGCAAATGATAAAAGTGTTAAACAGAATGATAGACTGGGTTTGACAGTGAATGGGCAAACGCTTGAGCAGCTGATTGCAGAAGACGAAGAAAACTGGCAGACCCTTGAAAACTTAAACATCACGCCTGTTAAAAAAACCTTGGTCGTCGATGTGCTGGCGAGCTTAGATTACCCACATGATAAGCTTGAGGGCTTATGGTTAAGACAAGATGGTTCATTGGGTCTACTCAATGATGATGATTTTGCGATGACAGATACCGATATAATCAATCCAAAAAGTAGCGTCGAGCAAAAGTATCTCGATAAAGAAAAAACCATTGAAGATGCCAATCGCTTATATATTGTTATGCCGACTGAATAGAGTAGATTGGTTTTTTTATCAATACTTATCGTATTACAGCCAATAAAAAGACCTCGCATTAGCGAAGTCTTTTTTATTAATAACGTATAAAAAAGTTTTAAATTACTTTAGAGAAGCGGTTTTTATGTTTTTTCTCAAGATACTCATCGAACACCATAGCGACATTACGCCCTAATAGACGACCTTTTGGCAGGACGCGAATACCAGCGGCATCCATGTCAATCAAGCGGTCCTCTTGCATCGCGCCCAATTGCTGAATTTCATCGATAAAGTAAGTAATAGCATCGATACCAAATTTCTGATTAACGTCTCTAAAGTCGATATAGTCGTGACAAAGTAAATTCATAATCACGTATTCACGCAGACGATCTTTAATCGAGGTTTTAATCACATTGACCGCTGGCATGATCGCTGGATTATCACGCGCCGCATCGATATTTTCTTTATATACCTGCAAATCCGTATGGTTTTGCAAAATATAGCTGCTATTGGCGTTAGAGATTTGGCTGATTGACGACACGCCAAAGCCTAATAAATCGCAATCGCCCATGATGGTATAACCCTGAAAATTACGATGTAATTTGCCTTCGCGCTGGGCGATAGCAAGCTCATCGTCAGGTTTGGCAAAATGGTCGATACCGATATATTGATAACCGGCCTCGCTCAAGGTATTGATGGTATTACCGAGCATGGTAAGCTTCTCAGCTGGCGTCGGTAAATCTGCCTCTCTGATTTGGCGTTGCGATTTAAAGCGCTCAGGCAAATGAGCGTAATTGAATACCGATAAACGATCGGGTGACATCTCAATAACACGGCGTACGGTCTTGTCTAGAGTCGTTGGCGTTTGATGCGGTAAGCCGTAAATCAAATCGACGTTGGTAGAATGGAAGCCCAATCTACGCGCTTCAGCAAGCACATTCTCAATCAGTTCAGCAGAGTTGATACGGTTGACGGCGATTTGTACTTTTTCGTCTAAGTCTTGTACGCCTAGACTGACACGGTTAAAACCAAGGTTACGCAGTACCGTTAGTGTCTCGTCGCCAAGCTCACGCGGATCGATTTCAATAGAGTAATCGCCTTGGTCTTCTGGCAAAAATTCAAACTGGGTCTGCAAAAATTCCCAAAGTTTTATCAACTCATTATCTTGTAGAAAGGTTGGCGTACCGCCACCGAAATGCAGCTGCTTGACCAGTGGATTTTTACGATCGGCTGGCGTTTTTAATAGGCTACGTTTGTGCTTGATTTCCGCCATTAAATATTCTAAATAATCGCCAGCGTCGCTGTTCTTTTTGGTGATTATTTTATTACAAGCACAGTAGTAGCAAAGGTGACGACAAAACGGAATATGGAAATACAGCGATAAGGGCGCATCGGCTTCGCGCTCTTGCAAAATCTTAGTCTCCAGCCCCTCAGGCATCGGTGAAAATTCTAACGCGGTCGGGTAGGAGGTATAACGCGGCCCAGATCGATTGTATTTATTGATAATCTCTTCATCGAATGCTGGTAGCTGTTTGCTGGTAATGCTGCCACGGGTACTGGCATAGGGATTGGGCATCTCAACCACAGGGCGTGCAGTCGTAGGCTGCTCGTCGGCATGAGCGAAAGATCTTTGGTCGCTATTGATATCGGCTGGTTCTGACATGCGAGATTCCTCGGTTTAACTGTATAAATCGCCACTTAAGTAATAAGTAGTATAACAAATCAATAGTCATAGTGGCATGGACGGTAAGTTTTCGTATATACCCATAAAGTTGTATTGCTATCTACAATAAAAAAAGACTTCAGGATTACCCTAAAGTCTTTTTTATTATAATCAATAATTTAGCTAGAACTATTCTCTCAATTTAATCACTTCACCAACCGCTTGTTTGGATATTTCGCTCTTACTAAATGGCAGACGAATCCACTCTTTATCTGAATAACGGCGCGTCTGATCACGATGATAAGGGCGCGTCGTATCTCCTGCTTGTGAGTAGGCAAGCAGCGCCTCTACAACAGGACCTTTACTATCAAAGGTCACTGACTGCATATAGGTTGGGCCATTGGTCACTGGACCATAAGTGCCATCGCTGTTTTGACTTGAGCTTGCGACATTGAAGACGCCTTCACCACCAAAACCACCATGCATAGGAATCTTTTCATTGTTCTTGCCTGCATCAATAACGAACTGCAAGCTTCCTAATGGCGCATCAAGCGCAATAGTTCTATCATTAAAATATTTGATTGAGTCGCCAAGCGCAGTACGTGTCTTATCATTGATGATTAAGTCACGAGGGGTGTTAATGGGATCTGCCTTATTAAATGGAACACCAAAACCTGCATAATCACTCACACCAAGATTGGTCCAAAACTTTCTAAAGACATGAGCGCCTTTACTATCGAGATTATCGCGGCGATCCCAATTGCTTAGTACGTTACAAGCTTGGGTTGCGTCAATGCTGCCACCGTCTTTTAAAGGCAATAGAGGGTTAGCGGTACAATCTGCTAAGACATCATCGAGCACTAATTCGGCTGCATAACTGCGGTTGCCATAGACGACTTGTTGTAGCTTATCTAAATCAAAATTATGGCCACCAAGTCCATCTTTATTGCTCAGTCTATCTAATACTTGGGTAAATGCCATTCTGGTACGTAAAGATAGCGGTGCCGCGTCTTCAGAAAGCGGTAACAAATCACGTCTTAATAATGGGGAGAATCCAGTTAATGGTTGTTCTGCATTACTGAGCCAATAACTATCGTTTGAATTTAGGACATAATCATCACGAATTAAAAACGGTAATTTTGAGCCGCCAAAGATACCCGCTTGAGGAGAATCGGCGTCCGTATCCCACTCACAGGCAGCCGTACTACCATTAAGTGCAGGTAAGTCTGCGGCAATCAAAAGAGGAAGAGCAGCTCCAGCGTCAGCACTACAAGCTACTAACTTTTCTCTAGTGACATTAGGTACCGTTGAGATATCGGCGTAAAGCGCTTTACCGTTACGGTCAGTAGCAATGGTATTGACAAACCCTAGGCCTAGAATTTTTTGCATTCTATCGACGAGATCTCCAACGCTAGTGGCCATATTCATACTGCGCCACTGATTGAGGGCTCTTGGGTTCTCAGAGGCAGCATCACGGATAGTATAAACAACGTTATTAGCATCACCCCATGCTGGTAAGCGAGGATCAAGCAGTTTTGCATTGAGTATTGGCCCATAATGTGAAACATAGATGTTCCGAGTTATTGTTTGATTGTTTGGCATCTTAACAATGACTGGAACCGTTTCAATATCACGTTGTTCAACCTTACCGTCGCTGTTGACATAATTGTATTTAAAAGGACTACCGTTGACTAGACTAAGCTGATAAAGGGTAAAGCGCTTAGCAGTCGATACCGTATGGCTCCAAGCCACGTCTTTATTAAAGCCGATGTTGATAAAAGGTTGACCTTGCTGAGCGGAACCCATCACATCAAGCTTACCTGGTATTGTTGTATGAAATTCATAAAAACGCTGAACGCCTTCCCATGGTTCATGTGGATTTCCATACATTACGCCACTATCAGTACCTGTTACCTTACTACCAAAGGCATAAGCATTACTACCGCCATCTAATACGTTGATAGTTGTCATATCGAATTTTTCATCCGACTCTGCTATAGGTTCAGGGCTACTCATTCTAGAGCTTCCCATGACGATACCTGACGCTGGAGGAGCTACTTGTGCGATTTGTTTGACGAAGTTAGAGAGTCCACCGCGTAAATTGGCTTTGCCATATAGAGCCAACATATCGTCAATATTGATTTCGCGAACCCATTCAGCGCCTGCACAGGCAGGGTCTTCAATATTTTTGACCCCTTTGTCATGCAAATAGCGATTGTAGCCAGCGGCATAGCCTTTGACCGCATCAATCACTTCAGGGTCTTGAGCCCCTAGAAAACCCGATCGTCGTTCAGGAGAGTTATACCAAGTGTAGAAAACATCGCTATTCTCATTACCCTCAGCACCCAGATAGCGCATACTCTCACCCTTAGCGATTACGATTTCACGTGCTAAGGAGCAGATATTGTCTTCGGCAAAAGCATACCCGACGCCATAACCCAGACCTTTATAATTTTTAGCAGTGATGTGCGGGATACCAAACTCAGTGCGCTGGATATCCGCCGCATAAGTACTATCACCAGTGCCGTCGTCTATATTGCCGTTAAAATTGTCGTTATCCGAACAGCCAAACAGTCCCAGAGAGACTGCCATCGTCAATAGCGTGAGTGTGCGTACACGCCGATTAAGCACATTAATGCTCATAAGCTTACCCATCCATGGTTAATTACGATTTTATAAAGCGCTAACGAAAATCACCGCCAAGCTTTATATGTCAATAAAATCCTTTTATTGCCATGCTTTTATCTGTCTTATTTTCTATTTTTTTGAATGAAATAATAAATAAGAAAAATTAAAAACATTTATCAATCATATAACACTTTTAAATATCTATGCTAGCGAATAAATCGCAGAATTTAGGCGCTGATATTTTGCTTAGTAGTAGTCAGAAATGAGTTTTATCTATTAAAAAATAGGCTAGAAATAATAAGGTTTAAACGGATTGATAAAAATAGAACACGACATTTGCGCGCTGATTGATAATGCTCTATTATCGATTAATCTTTATAGTAGGAAACGCTGATGTCGTTCGCCCAAGTCTATACGCGTTCAGTCGTCGGACTGCACGCGCCGCAGGTCATTATCGAGGTGCATTTATCACAAGGCTTGCCAGCGCTGACCATTGTCGGCTTGCCTGCCGCTGCTGTGCGCGAAAGTAAAGACAGGGTGCGCTCGGCGATTTTGAATTCGGGCTTTCAATTCCCTAATCGGCGTTTGACGATTAATCTAGCACCGGCAGACTTGCCAAAAGATGGTGCAAGATTGGATTTGCCAATAGCCATCGGTATTTTGGCCGCCAGTGGACAGCTTGAGCCAGAAACGTTATCAGGGTTTGAGTTTATCGGCGAGCTTGCACTCAATGGCGAGTTGCGGCAAGTGAGTGGTAGCTTGGCGGTTGCTCGAGCGATGAAAGCAGAGTCGTTAGTGGTAAATTCTACCAAACCTTCTACAAAATCTGATGAACAAGAATCGCGCCAGTTACGGCAATTAATAGTACCGATTGATAATGGCGCGGAAGCCAGCCGTGTCGAGGGGGTGACGATATTAGCGGCGCAAAACTTAAAGGCAGTCTGTAATCATTTGCAGTCGCTCACAGATTCTAGCCTTATAGATGAGCGCTTAGAAGTCGTGCAAGCAACCGCTGCGCAGAGTAAAGTTGCTTATAAAGTTGATTTGGCGGATGTTAAAGGTCAGCATCATGCTAGGCGGGCGTTAGAAATCGCCGCCGCTGGTGGCCATTCGATACTGTTTACCGGACCGCCGGGTTCTGGCAAGACGTTGATGGCATCACGGCTACCCACTATCTTGCCAGACTTGAGTGATGAAGACGCATTAGAAGTTGCCAGCACCTATTCAGTGGCAGATAGCGACTATGATTATGGTACGCGGCCATTCAGGCAAGTTCATCACACCATATCTGCAGTGGCGTTGGTTGGTGGTGGTTCTCGTCCCAAACCTGGCGAGATCACCCTTGCTAACAAGGGAATTTTATTTTTAGATGAATTACCAGAGTTCGATCGTACGGTGTTAGAAGTATTGCGTCAGCCGTTAGAGGCCAAGCAAATAACCATTAGCCGTGCCAACTCGCAGCTTACTTTCCCCGCAAACTTTCAACTGGTAGCAGCGATGAATCCTTGCCCGTGTGGCTATGATGGTGACGGCTCAGGGCGATGCCGCTGACAACTACAAAAATAATCGATAACTATAAATATAAGTGATAAAACCAAATATAAATGATAATATCTAGAGTCCTCTAAAGAAGAGAATAAGGACTCAATGTGAAGCTAACATTCAAGGATAGTCATTTTGAAACAGGTAGCCTTTATAGGCTGGAAACAATTAGAAAAATTCTCAAAGACGAATTGTTCAAGTTCCTTACAGTTAATTTTATACAATTACAAGATGGTCGTCAGTTAAGTGAATTTAAGAAATTATCTAAGAAAAAAGATTATGATACTTATTTTGACTTTATGGGTTATGACCTCTCCGCAAGATCAATTATTTTAGATATAGAAATTGAACATCTATATATCTTATCATCAGGCTCTATCTGGAAGGCTACCAGTTCAAGAACGATCAAGAAGGTTTTTGAACCTAAGAAAGCTGAAACTATTGAGCTAGGTAGTGAAAGAGAAGATATCAGCTATAGAAAAATGATAGATAAGTTGGGAGATGCTTCACAATTTAAATTTCTTAAAAATAACCTTAATTTATCTTTACTGTGCATACCTGACTCTACTTTTAGAGACAGGCCTGTTACAGTCCTAATCCCACATTCTGAAATCGTTAGACATTACTTTGCAGCTTCTAAATACTTTATTCGTCGTTTATTCAGTGAAGACTTAATTGCTGAATTAGCCACATTGGTAGGAAGTGTAGAAGACAATAAGGATGTATGTTCAATAAAACTAAATAGTAGGCATTTTCTTGATAGTGATGTTCCATTCTTAGCAAGAGCTTTACTGGACGATGATGCTATGAGTGCAATACGAGAAGTTCATAGTCACGCTTATAGGTATTTAAAGAAGTCAAAAGTCGATGGATACTATGATGGTATTACTGAACTACCTTTAACAACGAACCTACCTTTTTCTGATGGAACAAAGCTCGAAGTCATAGGTCACTATGTAAGCAAAGAAGATAGTGTTGATAAATATTTCTTAATTCGAAAAATACAAACCTGTCATCATTCTTGGCCATTTAATAAGTTAGAGATTATTAGTGCAGAGACTTTCCCAGATCGTGATAGGGAAGAATATGAGATCAGAATACCAAAAGAACAAAGTTCAGTTGAGCAAGAGGGCATAGAGTTGATGATTGATAGTCCTCCTAACGCAGAAGAGATTGAATTAAAAATTGACGTTCATCAAGAAGGACGCTTTCCGTTTCTCGATGAGTTACCAGTAGAGAAGAAACGAGAGAAAGGAAATAATGAAGAGTTGATCTATAACGCTGTTGGTATTAAACAACTAGAACAGATTCAAGAAGCTTATGATACAAGTCAAGGGTCTTTAGGAGAAGAGAACTATAGACAAAACAATACAACTAATCCTGTTCAGCTTGAGCTTAACAGGGATGAAACTGAAATTAAGTCGTTCACTGACATTTCTAAGACATTCTATGAAATTGAGCTAGAACGGGACGACTGGCGAATTGAAGCATTGCCTACAAATAGAATAAACTCTGCTGAACCCTATGGTGAATTCTCTTTTAAAGCAACCAAATGGTCTATGATCTCTTCTAGGAACAGAAAAGGGTTATTATTGAAAATAGAAGTCATAGATGACACAGAAGCTCTTACAGATGAAGTAGATAATTTTCCTGTATATTGCTTGGATATTGAACCCAAGGAAGACAGAACATATGGTTTATACTTATTTGCTAGACCTAAGTATGCATTAAGCATAAGTGAGACTGAATTAGAAGAAATTATCGACAAAATAAGTAAGAACAAAGGTAAAGGTATCGGAAAAATTTTAAAATCCAAATTCGAAGTTGTCGAGAGATTGAATCATACTAGCGTAAACGAATCCATCAAAGATAGGATCGTTAGTAAAATATATGGCATGACTAACAGCTTCTAATAATTTATAATAAATTTACAATTGTCCATGAGTATGAATAATGAGTAACTACATCGCTTTATTTTTCATATTCCCTATGCTAATGATCCCGATTGCAACACTATGGCTTTGCTTCAAACCTAAGTGGTTGCAGTCTACCAATTGGTTGCCAAGCAATCGAATATTGTTAATCCTATATGCTGCCGTAGCTTGGATTGTAAGCATGTTGATAATAATTATGCTATACGATTGGGATCATCAAACGACAATTACTGAACAATTAGTAGCGGGTTTAGGGTGCTTAGTATTTGGTTTTGGATTCATATTAATGTTTAAAAAGCAGTTAGTTACGGAGAAGTGAGTTATGAAAAAAATTATTAGTTATTCAGTATCTATTGCCATATTAATTGCAGCCTCTCCTGCATATGCAGGTGGCGTAGTATGCGCCGATTTTGGTAGCCAAGCTGAAGCTCAAGCTTATTTCGATGCGAAAAAAGCAGGATACAAACGCTTGGATCGTGACAAAGATGGTGTAGCTTGCGAAGCACTTCGGTAAATAACAATGCGAAAAATTGACGAAAAATTTCTAATGGCGGTAACTACATTTACTGTTGCCGCTTTAGTCGGATACTTTGTACTTGGTCTCATAGCAAGAAGACATATCTCTAATGTGAACAGTAGCATTGGAGCTATAGAGCAAGCGCCTATAATAGTTATAAATACAATACAAAGTTACTGGTGGTTTGGGTACTTGATACTACTAGGCATGTTAACTTTAAAATGGTTCATTAAACGAGTCATGAATTAAGATTAAGTCTTTGTATAGCCTATAATCTATAAGAACCCCTCTTAACTTGTTCAACTCAATTCGGTTAACAATGGACATGTATTTACTCGAATATGAATAAAGCATGAAAGGAAAAGCTTAAAGTGGAACTAAACTCTATAGACGTATTACCACAACATACAGAAGAAGCTAACTATACTTTAGACATTCAGTTTTATGATGAAGAGGATGAGTGTTATAAAGTGAAGATATGGACGCCAAATACATCTAGTAATCATGATTTTGTAAAAGCTCTTTGGCTGAATGAAGCTCGTCAACTAAACAAACTTAAAACTGCCAACAATGCCAGTAAATATATTGAAATCATACATGATTATTTTGTTAAAGACGGCAGTTTTTATTTAGTTTATAAGAGTAACCATTCTTATAAAAGTCTACATGAAGTTATAAAAACAAAAGTTAGGCTATCGTTTTTAAATTCTAATAAGCATTGGCTACATACGGATAATCTGTCGAAACCAGTTAATAGAGTGTACTTTTGGAAAAATATATTAAGATTAGTCAACGGTCTTGAAATTCTACATAATCATGGAATTATCCATAGAAATATAAATATGCATAGCATCATATACGACGGAAGTGATGATTATGAAAATGATGAAAAATTTATACTAGCTGGCTTTGAAAAATCACTAGACTTTAACAAACCTAAATGGGTTGAAATTGACAAGGATAAGAACGTCATTTACACCACCCATCAAGATTGGCACGATCTTTCTAATTTTATTTTAGAAATTTTAGGTGTTGAAGATGTTCAACTTAGTACTTCAAAGCTTTCCAACAAAGAAAAGAAGGTTATTAGAGAGCTTCATAAAGGAGTTTCACAAAGAGAAGTTCATAAAGGCGTCTTGTCAGTTAGCAGTCTAAAACTACTAATTGAAAGTTGTATAGATTCACATTCAGTAATTGTAGAAAAAAGAGATAGTCCACTTCACATATCTATCGCTAAATCATCTACAGAGAAAGTATTTGAGAGTGTTAGAGATTTATTAAGTATTCCAAGGGCTTCAATTGAAGAAATTAAAAATATACTAGAAGAAGATTTAGATATCTATCCCTTTAAAATCTACAACAATACTAGAAATAATTCAGATAGTAATCGTATTGTGTACTTGCTTCAAGGTAGGCAATTTACATATAAGATTAGAGAGTTTAAAGATGATAAATACCCGTTTAAAAGTATGATGGTTTTAGAGGATATTGTTAATAGTCATGAAGGGTTAGCTTCAAGACTTGCTAAAAATAACAGTGAAAAAGTGTATAGAAGTCTAAAGTACATCAATAGCCCGTATAATTTAGAACCTAAGTATAGAAGCGAAGAAAACTCATGGAATGAAGTATTAGAGAAACTAAAGAAACAAATTGTGTATAAGAGTTATGAGCTTGAATGTTTACAAGGTTTGCTAATGTCTATTGCGGTTGAGCAAAGCCTGATGAGTATTCAAAAATACAGAGTACGATTAAATCAAGTGGATAGAGCGTTCATTAAAAAAAACCATAAATTTTTTAACGATACTAATAAATTATACTTTTTCGTGAGTTTAGTAGATTCAGATAACAAGATTAATAACAACCTATCAAAAGCAATTGGATATAGAAGGGCTTCTGATAGATTTATTAAGTCGTTTAAAGAAGAAGGCAATGTCGGTGACAACTGGATTGCTATGCTTGACCAAAATGTTAAAAATAATATTATTGATGACTTTATAAGTTTGCAATTTCATACAAAAGTAGGGAAACAATACATATTTGCTGAATCCGAAGAAAACAAGAATAAACATCAGATATATGAAAATCAAATTTTTTTGTTGTATCCTTCGGATATAACAGGTACTGATTTTCAAATTGAAAGACGAATACAAGTATTTAGAAACTTGCTAAAAAATATGCCACTAACGAAAAGTCTTTCTCGCCCATCTGATTCATTGCACGTTACATCACGAACATATGATATAGATTACATTATTAGTTTATTTGATGAGTCTAAAAAACAAATATTCAAGCCTTTAATTTCAACTTATCCAAATTATTTTATTGAAGGTCCTCCAGGGGTCGGCAAAACGTTCTTAATAACAAATTATGTAAATCATATAGTTTCTCAGGAGGATAGTGCTAAGATTTTATTATCTGCACAAGCCCATGCAACTGTGGATCTACTTCATAAAAATACTTTGAAAGCATTACAAAAGCTTGATTTACTTAAAGATATGGTGATTATTTCAGATTTTAAAGACGAAAATGAGTTGCAGATCAAAAAAACTAACAAAATTACAGGTGTTAAAACTCTAGATGAAAATAGCGAAAAGATTAGCAAAAAGCACGAAGTCATTAAGCCTTTTTTAGATGACTTTCAAAAAAGTCCACTTTTCAAAAAATATTATAAAGAAACTGGAATTTCAGACAGACTTAAGGTTTTTTCGAATAACGCTGAATATGGATTTTTTAACGCTATTATAAAGGCTGCTAATTTGGTATTTACCACTTCTAATTCAGCCTTAATGGCATCTTTAGTTAATAATGAAGTAAGCTTTGATGTGTCAATTATGGAAGAAAGTGCTAAAGCGTCAGGAATAGAGATGGTTGGAGCTATGCTGATTGCAAATAAGCGAGTTATGATAGGTGACTCTAGACAGTTACCGGCATTTTCAGAAGGTGTCATTGAATCAATTCTACAAAATGCATTTTATGAAGATGTAAAAATTATTTTGAATCAACTCAATGATACAAATCTCAATAATCATGAACTTGATCAGCTAGGTATGAATCCTAAAGACGCCGATGATTCAGATAATCAACAATATTCCAATGAGCTACTTGGAAACCTCCAACGTTACTTTCCCCTTTTTAAAAGCCTATGTGAAGATGCTCGTGATGCGTCGAAATATTATAATTTTGGAGGCATGTTAAATATTCAGCATAGAATGCATCCTGACATATGTAACATTATTTCGAAAACTGTCTATGATGATGAATTAATCACAGATTCAGATAGAGTCAATGAATCTAAACAAAACCACTTCGTATTTGATGAACAACAAATAAGACTTGAGGGACTAAATAAAGAAAATGCTGTTATTTGGGTAGATATTCCAGATATTAAAACACATTCCACTCTAAGACCTCTTGAAAATATGAACCAAAACATGAAAGAGGTTGAAATTATTCATGAATTGGAAAAAGCTATAAGACATGTTGGTGAAGAAGCGTATTCTCTCAAGGTACTCTCTCCTTACTCTAAACAAGTAAAAAAACTAAATCATGAAATTAAAGAAGGTATTGCCCATACAGTAGATTCCTTTCAAGGAAATGAAGCAGATGTAGTTATTATTAGTTTAGTTAGACATAACGTCAATCCCACAATAAGGCAGGCTCTTGGATTCTTGGTTGAAATGAGACGTATGAATGTTCTTCTAAGTCGTGCTAAGCATAAGTTAATCATAGTTGGATGTTTTGGTCTGTTTAAAACGTGGCTCGATGATGAAAAAGATAAAAGAAAAAAGAGCCATGGTGTTTTATCAGAAGATAATTTCAAATTTTTAGATAAGTTTGTAGCACTCCTTGATCCAGATTATTTAACAATGTTAGACAATTCTTGTAGCGTCTCAGATAAAAATTTTAAAAATATTAATTTTGTATCAGCTAAAAAGTATGTTGGATTGTAATATGAAAAAAATTCAAGAAGATAGTATTCCTAAGTATATACAGGTTTCAATTCCTTTCTTATATAATAAATTTTTGTTCGATATCACAAAGAAACGTGGCTGGTCTATTCTAGACTTTTTAATTATTAAGGAGCTTAACAAGCGTACTTTGACGCATAAAGAGATAAATGAGTTATTGAACCTAAATCCAAGAATTACATTACAAGTATTACTCCCTATGTGCGATGTCGGTTGGATTAGCATCGAAAAAGGTAACAATGAATTTATTTTTGCTATCTCTCATAGAGGAAAAGAGGTTTATGAATCTACTAAAAGCAAGTTTGAGCTACCATATACTGAATCGAATTATAAATCTCAAAGAGAAATTTTTCTTGATATAAATGGTAATTATCATAACTTTTATAATACAAATAATGTACTAATGCCTAAAGCTGCTTATTCGAATTACAAACATCGAAACGATAAGCAAGTTATTGAACTAAAATATGAATACTCATATGTAACTATTGAAGCTGAAGCTGAGTCGCTGATCAAAGCAGCTACGAACGAGGGTGAAATTATTGAGGGATATACGGCAATAGATTCAAACTATTTTAGTGGATTTAAATATTTAATAGTTGATCTGGAGTTAACAGAAAGAAATGGTTATAAAATTATAGATAATGTACTTGCTCAACAACTTGGTTCTAAGCTCAAAAATAAAGTGGAAAACGTAAGTTTTGAGCAAGAAGTAATTGAAATTGATTCGAAGAAGGCATTTAAACAGAAAAATCCTGAGTATATTATCGATCGTAAGAATGCCGATTTAGTATACGGTGGTCAGGATAATAAAACTAAGCTACTAGAGCTTATAGATGAATCAAGTACCTTTTTAGTCATACACTCAACCTTCATAAGAACGGGATGTGTTTATAACGAAAAGACTAAAGAGTTTACTGATATCTTTAAATCTATAAAGACAGCTCTACTTAGAGGGGTGGATGTTTATATCTTATGGGGAAAAACAGAACGTGAGGAAGATGATTCAGGCTTCGAAAAATCCCGAGCAGAAGACTTAGGAATAGAGCGGACACTTAAGTTATTTAATACTAAATTACACGAGGTAGGAATTACTGAACAGGTCAATTTCAACAGTTTTACTCGGACTGAATCGCACGCTAAGTTTGTTATATCTGATCATGCAACTAAGGGTTATTGTTCCATGATTACTTCATGTAATTTCTTTTATACTGCTTTTAATACATTTGAAACCTCTGCTGTTATTTACGACAATCAGTTTACTTCTAAGCTATTAAGAATAGCGTCGAGTATTAGTACTGGTAGAAGCGTGATGATGAGTGATACCTCAAGGGAACTGGAGTCACTTGCTAATATGGTAATGGAGCAAATAGAAAGGACTAAAGTTCTAAAAGGTGAAGATAAGCTAACAATAAAATTAGTAAAAAAGCAGGAACATTATGATTATATAAGCAGTGCTAAAAATCTTGCTACCAAAAGAATATATGTAGTTAGTGATTTTATCAGCGACATCGCTCATCGACCTATTTTTGACAACTTAGCACCACTTAAAATTAAACAAAAATTTTGTTATTACAAAAAAACTAGACATATGAGCGATGCTGAATTAGAACAGAAAGCTAGAGACCTATCGTCACTACATTATCCTATACAACTTAAAAAAATCAGTGGGAGAAGTCATAAAGCGAAAAGCCATGCTAAATTTATCGCATGGGATGATGACGATATCTTATTGACAAGCTTAAATTGGTTATCTGCTAACGCTCTTGAAGAAAAAGGAGGAGAATACCACGAGCTTGGACTACATATTCAAGGTTTAAATGTTGCTGAAGAGCTATTAAACAAGTTTTTGCCAGTGGCTAAAAACTGAGAATAAATGGCATATAGACAGTCGGTAATTATCCCAACCATAAGACACTTATCAAATAGAAGATTTGCTTATTAGTTCAACTCTAAGTCCAATGTCTTTTGAAGCCAAAAGGGATAGTCGAGATGTGGAGAGTATACAAACCGTTTAGTGACTCCAAACCTCTTGCATACTCTAATGAAGCTTATAGGCCAGTCTTTCATGATATAATATGAGAATATAAGGCCAATTTTTCTTATATTGACAGGTAGATGTTCAGGCTCCGAGTGACGAGCTACTTTTATTCTACTTTCAATATATTCAGAATCGAAACCATGTTCGTTGACGATATATTCAAACATATCTATTCCTTTTTTACTGCATAGAATGAATGACATGATCCGTTTGAGACCGTCATAGTATATGTGTGAGTAGTTGAAAGTTAAGTTACCTATACTACCGTGCCCTTCAACTAATAATTTAAAGTGTTCTCTATTAGCTTCTAGTTCATAATAACTAGGCTTTATTCGTGGGGCTTCTCTTAAATCAAAAGAACACTGATTACACTTCAAGTAATCAAGTGGCTCAAAGGACATACTATCAATCTTCTTGTAGCGAAATAAGTCTATTGGTGAGTTGCAGTTAGGGCAGTTATCTAAAAAGCATATGTCATGAATGTGGCAACTAGTAAGAAATCCTAAACGCCAATAGGCTCTAAAGTAAGGTACTTTGTCTGAAGCAATACAAGCTGGACAGTACTGTAAGCTGTTCTTTTTCCCTCTTTGGTGGACGCCAATCTGTAATAACCATTTTACCTGTTTAGACTCATTTAAATGAGGGTAAAAGTGTTCGCACTTTAAAGATAATAAGTGTTTGAGTAATTTTTCTTCCTTCATTTCAACAGTATTCAGAAGTGATTGAATACTTTTCTGCGAAAGCTGAACATCGATATCTGACTTCCAAATATCAGTATTTTGAAAAATGATAGTGGATAGCTGTGATGGCTTCATGTTGAAATATAATGCATTACGAACCAACCAAGACCTTATAAGCTCATTCTTGTACATTGGAAGCAATTGCAATTGATAGGATAGCTCTAGACCCTGATACTTTGTTTTCATCTTAGTTGGTTAAGCAAGTTACGTCTGCTTGAAGGTGGCAGTAGCTTTAATGATTCAAATGTCTCTTGATTAATACAAGGTTGGTCATTCTTGATAGAAAATATAGCTAACTGCCTTAACACTTGGAACGCTTCACCAATCAGACCTTCACTTAAATAATGGATTTGATCAAGGTATGGCTTTTTATAGAGGTAAGAAGCTTCTGGTAGTACTAAGCTTTGTTCGATGGATGCAATGAGTCGAGCAAAGTTTTTCTTATCGTCAGATGTATTTATTTTCCAGCGTTGCAGTACTTCTACTTGAAATCGATTAGCCAATTGAGTATCTACTTGTATAGCGTGAAAAGCATCTTCGATACCAGCGCCAACAATAGGAATTTGAAGCGTATTGCTCAGATCCTTTATAGCGTTAAGAAAGTTTCTTTGAGCGTTATATGAGCCTGCAATGACATGCTGAATTTCATCAATAATTAGCATTCTTGTCTTTCGCTTCTTTAGCACTCTAATAACTCTTTCTCTTTTAACGCTAGCACTCTCATTTTTTACATATGGAGTGCAAAGCTCTTGTAGTAGACGAATGTAGAAGCTGTTTTCATCAGGCTTTGAAGGTGCTGAAACCATGACGACAGGTTCTAGTATCAATGCTGTATCTTCATCAATATCGACCTGATAGCGCTTCATAAAATGCTTTAGTATTTTGGTCTTACCGTTGTTAGAATCACCAATAATCAACAAATTAGGCATTCTATCAGTTTTTGGATAGCACATTAGGTCTTCTAAGGATTCAAGTATCTCTTTGGCTCTCGGATAGCCAATCCATCTATCTGTATTAGCATAAAGGATTTTCTGATCATTTGGTGCATCTATTAAGCTGCGAGCTTTCTCAGATAGGTGTTCCATTTTTTATTCCTCTACGTCTTCAAATGGTTTGATGTCGAAATCCATGTCATCGGATTCAGTAAAGTACATATCTTCAACATTTTTATTCGTTTCAGCCATCTGTGGAATAGACTCTCTTGCTCTGACAGATTCCTTCTGCTTTAATCGCCTCGCTTTCTTAGTCTCCTTTGATGCATTTTCAACTATTCTTGCCATTTTAATTCTAGCTTCAAAGATATCATCTTCATTAGCTTGCTTTAATGAATCAGAATCTGCCAGTTTTCTCTTGATTTCTCTTAACTCCCATAAAGATATGGCTGGTCTACTAGAATTTCTGTAGGGTACAGTGATATAAGCATTCATATCAGGATCATAGAAGAATACTGAACTCAAATCTCTTGGATCGTATTTAACGATGAATTTTTTTGAGTTCTTACGTGTTTTGTCAGGTTGGCGTATCCATTTTCTTAACAGGTCGTGATAATAAAGTATGCCAAAAAGCTGTATGCCATACTTCTGCACACTTCGTTCTTCATGAGGCAAGAAATCAATTTTGAGTTGCAACTCATTCTCTATTTTGGGGGGTAAACCTCTTCCTAAGGTGGTTTCGTTACCTAATATCCCTTCTTTGTATTTCTCGAAGGGTGTTATTCCAAGCTCAGAGTGAACAGTATGATGATAAACATTCACTACAAGCTCAGTGAACCAAGTCTCTAACTCAAATAGCGTCAGTACTGCTTTCTTCTCGGAATCGTATTCACCTTTGTCTACGATATTAGATTTTGTGGTTCCTGGTAGGGTATGTATACCAGTATCATTGAAGGTTTTGAACAGCCTTTCAATGTGACCGCCATATCTTGGCGTTCCTACTGGTCTTTTAGTTAGATTGATGTGGTATTTTTCACAAGCTCTTTTTAAAGCCTTAGCATGAAACTCTTTACCGTTATCAGTATGGATAGTATCTATAAGACCATATACAGGCCACTGAGCGTCTATCTTGTGATCAGCTAGCCATTTCTTCTTATCCAAGACAGAATGAGTAATACAACAGCCTGTGAGCAAGGTATTTGGCTTTTCTAACGAAATATAGAATCCAGTTACCATCCTGCTAAAAACATCAATCGCTAGTGTAATTGTCGGTCTGCCTATAGCAAGACGGTTAACGTCGTCAACAACCATGACATCAAGAGGGGTATGATCAATCTGTACGATTTCCAACGGCTTTATAACTTCTGGAAATTTACCTATGATAGGTCGATAAGACTCTTTACCGTTCTTGCCAAGTCTTGTAGATCCTATTTCAGCCGCTGTAAGCTGAGATATTCTGTATCTTAGAGTATTAATATGTGGAGTAACTAATGAAGTACCGTTCAGTTTATTGTACTGATAAATTTGAATCTCCAAGTTTCTAAAAATGTCTGAAACTTTTAATTTATCTGTTGATAGGTACTGTGTTATACACGACTGAATAATCTTCTCAACTTCAGGCTCGAATCGTCCTTTATCCACACGCTTTTTTCTTAATAAGCTTGTAGGATCACCATTGCTTGCTTTGTACTTCTGCAATTGCCTATACAAAGTGGGTTCAGATATCTCTAGTTTTTCAGCAGCTTGTTTGATCTCATCACGTCTATCCTCATAATCTGATTGAAGGATATTATTAAAAAGCCCAGCTTTATTATGTATTTCAATCCATTCATCGTCTGGAATATTCATCAATTCGATAGATGGTATTATATCCAAGCTATCTTCATCAACAGGGCTTGAAGACAGCTCAGAAATATGAAATTTATCAGTTTTACCAGTAAAGCTACTACGAACACAGACGTGTTCCATATCTAAAATAGCTGTTATTCTATAGCGAGAGTTACCGTTGAACACTTCTTCGCCTATATTTAACTTGACTGCTTTCATTTGACTACATCCATATAGGTGATTTCATTGTTAAAGGACGAGTTAAATCAGCCTTTATTATCTGACTAGACAAGGCATACCATAAAGTATTTAAGAATTCAGCACGAGTCTCTAAGTTCCTAGAACAAATCCTGATAACGTCTTCAGGAGTTGTTTCACTAAATCTTGAAACGACCTTCTTAATCATTTCAAGTTGATAGTTCTCGAAGCTTCTATGTCTATAAGGGAGTAGGAATGTAGCGTTCTTTAAAAGCGGTGTTCTTATCTCTTTTTCTGACCAAATCTTAAACCGTGTATTCTCTTCAGTAGCTAATTCTTCGATAGCTGCTTTAAATTTAGGTTTCAAAATACTCCAATCTTTCTTGATATCTTCCCGATACTTAACCTCAATGTAAAGCTTCCTTCCATTGTCATACTCAATGAAGATATCAGGAGTATACTTCCTATCTTTTTTGTCATGAAAATAGTTAAAGCTTCTTGGTTGAGATAGATATCTTATTATAGATGTATTAAATTCAATCAGTATAAGAGCATCACGTTCTAGACTTGATTCGAACCCTGAGTACAATCCATCGTTACTACCGTGAATGAATCCTGTCAGAGTTCTATGATTTCGAGGAATAATTCTTGCTGGAGAATTATCATTTAATATTGTAGATTCGGTGACTGTCATGAGATTATCAACTATTTTTGTAGTATTCGACTGTGGAACTCCTTGATATTATCAGTTAAATTTGTAGTTGTCAGCCGCTGCCGACCTGAGCAGATTAAACGCTATCAGGATAAGCTATCAGGGCCATTACTTGATCGGATTGATTTGCATATTACTGTGCCAGCGCTACCGATTGCTGATTTACAAAATGCGCAGGCTGGCGAAACCTCTGAGCAAGTCCGCACACGAGTCGCTGCCGCGCATGAGCGGCAGTTAAAACGGCAGAAAAAGGTAAATAATGAGCTTAGCCCCAATGAGATAGATAAATATATTCATTTGGGCGAGGCCGAGCAACAGTTATTACAGCTTGCACAGCAGCGTCTAAATCTATCGGCGCGCGGCTACCATCGGGTATTACGCGTTGCGCGCACCATTGCTGATTTGGCAGATAGCGAATGCATCACCAGCGCCCATGTCTCTGAGGCGCTAAGCTATCGTAGCAAGTGATTTAGCGCTTAAAACCTATCGGTAATGGCACCTTCTGAGGCACTGCCAACGGTTTTGGCGTATTTAGCCAGTACGCCGCGCTTTATATTTGGCTCTGGAGCGATCCACCTGCTTAAACGCTTCTCAATGTCTACTTCGCTGATATTTAAATTGATTTCATTATTATCGGCATCAATGGTGATGGTGTCGCCGTTTTCAATAATGGCAATCGGGCCGCCAACCATGGCTTCAGGGGTGATGTGGCCAACGACAAAACCATGACTACCACCAGAGAAGCGGCCATCGGTAATTAAGGCAACATCATTGCCCAAACCGCGCCCCATAATAGCAGAGGTCGGCGACAGCATTTCACGCATTCCGGGGCCACCTTTTGGGCCTTCGTAACGAATAACAACCACGTCACCCGCCACCACGGTGCCATCTAAAATGGCGCTCATGGCATTTTCTTCTGAGTCAAACACCCGTGCTGTGCCCGTAAATTGAGTGCCTTCTTGACCACTGATTTTTGCTACCGCACCGGTTGGTGCAACGTTGCCGCGTAATATACGCAAATGGCTGTCAGCTTTAATGGGATTGTCGAACGGACGGATAATGTCTTGGCCTTCCGGGTAATCTTTTACGTTAGCTAGATTTTGAGCGATGGTGTTGCCATTAACGGTTAAGCAATCACCGTGTAGTAACCCTTTTGCCAATAAGCGCTTCATTAATGGGGCGATGCCACCAATCTCGATGAGCTCTGACATGAGGTAACGGCCTGATGGGCGTAAGTCGGCCAACACAGGAACGCGCTTTCCTATTTCGGTAAAGTCATCAATATTTAGCTCGACACCAATGGCATCGGCCATAGCCAGTAAGTGCAGAACCGCGTTGGTTGAGCCGCCCAATACAATCACCATGGTAATGGCATTTTCAAAGGCCTTGCGCGTCATAATATCGCTAGGCTTGATATCATTATCAAGGAGCCATTGGATCGCTTCACCGGCTTTTCGGCAGTCTTCACGTTTTTCCGGAGAGATAGCTTCTTGCGCCGAGCTACCGGGTAAGCTCATGCCAAGCGCTTCAATCGCTGATGCCATGGTGTTGGCGGTATACATGCCACCACAAGAGCCAGGGCCTGGGATAGCCGTTCTTTCAACTTCTAAGACTTCCTCTGCTGTCATATCGCCACGGGCATTGGCACCGACGGCTTCGAAGACAGAAACGATGTCGGTGTGGTTTTTACCCGGCTGAATGGTACCGCCATAAATAAACAGCGAAGGACGGTTTAAGCGCGCCATGGCCATAATACAACCCGGCATATTTTTATCGCAGCCACCGATAGCAATGATCGCATCGTGACCTTGGCAGCCCGACACGGTTTCAATAGAGTCGGCAATCACTTCACGCGATACTAAGGAGTACTTCATACCTTGGTAACCGTTAGCAATACCGTCAGAGATGGTAATAGTATTAAAGATAATCGGTTTGGCATAGGCCAAATAAACGCCTTTGGCCACTTCATCCGCTAAGCCGTTAATATGAATATTACAGGGCGTCACTTGGCTCCAAGTCGAGGCAATACCAACTTGTGGGCGCTTAAAATCCTCATCGGTAAAACCGACAGCACGCAGCATAGAACGAGCAGGAGCTTTTTGGATGCCATCGACCAAAATAGCGGAGTATTTTCTGTTGCTGTCATCTTTTTTAATCATTCTCTGTCTCCAATAGCGTACGGTTTATTGGCTTATTTAAGCTTAAGTACCGCTTAATCATACGCTAAAGCGGTTATAAAAACCTAGTACTCCAACACTTACACTGGATTATTCGCCCATAACTCTCGACACTTTACTATACTTAACCCCAAGCATACCTTTAATGCTCGCTTAGACGTCCCTGACGTTTTATAAAAGGATTCTTCCATTAATGAAAGCCAAACCGCCTTTTGCTCATACTTATTGGTTTCCGCTTGTTGCGTTGTATTCCGCTTTAACGCTACCTTTATCAGTGGGTGGTCAGCTCGGCTGGTTTACTGTCCCTGCAGGCTTGCAGTACGCTTGGGGTCACGGTCATGAAATGATTTTCGGTTTTGCTTTACTGGTGATTGCAGGCTACCTTGCTGGCCCGCAACCAAAAGCTTATATCTTTACTGTGATTGGGTTATGGCTAGTGGCTAGGTTGAGTTTTTGGTTTGCGCCTATTTTTCTGCGAACGGCTAAGAAATGGCGAAACAAATCCGCGGGGTTTGTGCTAGTAGGCTTAGGTATTGCTGCGGTTGGTTTTCATTTGGCTATGCAAAGCAATCAACCCGATGACTGGCGTCTGAGGTTGTTATTAGAAACGGTATTATTGTTAAGTATCTTAATGTTTTATATGGGGGGCCGAATAATAGCGTCAGCGTTGGCAGGGCATTTTCAGAGTCAAAACCGGTTCTTAAAAGACCGTGTGCAGCCCAGGTTTGAAGGCAGTGTTTTAATTCTGCTGTTTTCAGTATTGGTGTTAAATCTACTGCCTTTTGCTTGGGTAAAATTCACTATAGCAGCTCTTTTACTGCTCAGTGCGCTGCTTTGTGTGGTTCGAGTGCTGCGCTGGCGACCGTGGTGGAGCTATGGGCGTGCTGATCTATTGGCTATGCTTTTGGGATATAGCTGGATTATCGTGGGCTGGGTAGGTATCGCCTTAAGCTTGATAACGGCCAATTTTCCGATTACCAAGGCTTTGCACGCGATTACTATAGGGGCACTTGGAACGCTCACCTTCACAGTGATGTCGCGAACTCGATCACACCGAGTATTGCGTGACACGAACGCCAAGCCTTTTGTCTTTGTCTTAGCGTTATTGATAACCGCTGCCGCATTATTGAGGCTTAATCCCACTTGGTTAGGATATTCTCAAAGTATTTTTTTAGCGGTCTGCTGTTGGAGCTTTGCTTTTATAGGACTGTTTTTCTGGTTAATATGGTTAAACAAGGTGGAGAAAAAAGTGAAACGGCAACGACAATTAATGCAGGATAAGTAGGCGCTTAGATAAAGTGTTAATTATCATATTAGTCTATTTATCACTGTCGATGACGAGAATTACAGCGTCACTTTAACTACAATATCAAATCCCTATCAAAAACGTTATACGCCCAACAGTTCTAATAAGCCAGAAAACTCATCAAACGCAAAGTTTGGCTTACTATCACGAATATCGACACCATAGTTATAACCATATGAGAGCCCAATGGTATCCACGCCCGCATTTTTCCCCGCTAAAATATCATTAATCGAATCACCAATCATAAAAGCGTCAATAGGCGCAAACCCAAGCGACTCGCAAACATATAATAACGGCGCAGGATCTGGCTTTTTAGTCGGTAAGCTATCGCCGCCAATCACTTCGCTAAACAGCGGCGTCCAGCCCATATGATCTAGTATTTTAGGGACAAAACGAATCGGCTTATTGGTCACCAGTGCCAAGGTATAGCCTGCGTTTTTAAGCTGATGCAAACCTGCGCTCACATCAGGATAAGCTGTGGTTTTTTGACAATCAAGGGCGCCATAAGCGGCAAAAAAAATACGAAGCGCTTCCTCTACCGCCTCGTTGTCTAGGCTGTCATCAACAATCACCTGACCTAATAGCGCCCGCTCAACCAATACACGCGCGCCATTACCAATCCAGCCTTTAATGGTATCAAGTGGGAAGGGAGATCGACCTAGTTGCTCAAGCATCAGATTGGTGGCATCCGCCAAATCAGGTACGCTGTCAATCAGCGTGCCATCAAAATCAAAAATGAGAAGTGGTTTTTGTTGTGAAGTAAGTTGCGCTGTAATGGGCGCTGGGGCAGAGTTGTTGGACATCATAAAAGCTCTTATTATTAAGTTCAGATAAAGCGTAGCACAATAAAGCGCCTGAGGTCATTGTGATTCATGGTTGTCATTTTTATAACCGATTATTTGACGTCTTTATAGCGTGCGCGATGTTCTGCTTTCATTTTGAGATACACGTCATTTTCGCGGCATTTATCCCAAGTTTGCTTAAAAATACGCGCTGATTCTGCTTTGATGGGGTCTTTAACCTGCCGTGGTAATTCTTCACGGCCATGAGCGCCGCTTTGGCCTTTTTTATCGTCAGGGACGGGTCCTTTGTATTTCTTGCCACCTTTGTAGTTGGCGTAGCGGCGGGCGCGGGTATAGCCCATTTGAATAAATTTGCGCGCCATATCGGCACCAACAAAGTCATCGGCAGCCAGATAATCTAAAAACATCTGATAAATGGTCTCGCTACTTTCTTTTGCTATATCAGGTGTCGCAAAGCGCCAATGCGGCAATATCTCCGACTTATAAGGTTCGACCAATAACACCCCCTGCTCACCGCGACCGACGCGATAAAGCTCGGGCTGTGCGCGCAAATCTAGGTTTTTATAATCCAAATCATAATCAAACTCTCTCATGGTTTTACCCTTTTACTTTGCATCAATCGTTTTAGTATAGAGAGAGTTTACCCTTTAAAAACAGCCTAAAAGTGTTATGAATTAGTGCGACTATCAGTTGTAGTGGATAGCTATCCTTGTAATTTCCATTAAATTTTAAGCATAAAAAAAGCCCCAAACAGTAATGTCTGGGGCTTTTTGGAATGCTTAAACGAATGGTGGCTCGAGGCAGGTTCGAACTGCCGACACACGGATTTTCAATCCGTTGCTCTACCGACTGAGCTATCGAGCCGTCTTCGTTGAGGCGCTATTAAACTAAATATAGGCGTTACTGTCAAGTGGTTTTTGCATAATAAGTGAGAAAAGCCTATAAATAATCGAATATAAGCCAAAATTAAGCTTTTAACCTCGTATTTAATCCTTAGCGCGTAGGAGCTCATACTCGCTCATAATACGATGAATATCAGCGTCAACAGGGACAAACTGGCGTACGCCTTTTTTCACTTCAGCATCATAAACCAGTTTGATAAACTTCGCATCGATAGCGCGACCACGATTTTGGCTGTGTACCGTAAGATATTGAAGACGTTTGGCATCGGTTTGCCCGTCATCAAAGCAAGCAACCGCGGCGATAGGCTTATCATTAAACATGCCGACATACAAAGTTTGACCACGCTTAAAGCCTTGCTCAACGAGGTTTAATACCTCTGCACCACTTGGCTGATTGTCATCGCTGTCATATAGGGCATGCAGCCGCTCTGATAACTCGTTCTCACGCGCAGGGTTTTTAATTAGGGGCGCATCTAAGCTATTGATGGCGATCGCTTCTAAAGGCATAATCGGTTCCTATAATTGTTTACCGCGTCGTAGCATCGAATGTAGGGTTAGAAAGTCAGCGCGGGTGATGATTGATAATACTGAACGCACTATTTTAGCAGAATAGGGCGATTTTGTGCGTGGATTACTGCTTGGTCGTGGCAGTAAATGCTAGGGTTTGCTATGATGAAGATAGACAAGGGTTTATACACCAAAAACCTAATATTTATACCTTTTTAAATAATTTTTTTAAGCAAATATTGAACCTATTTTTAGCTTAATCTTCTATATTTTTATTCATTGTTTTAAATGCTAGTAAGAATGCTTTGGGCGCTTTTTCGCCCTATTTTATTGACCGCTTTTCATTTATAGAGAGTAGCCATGACAGCCAATTCTACCGAACAAAATCAAAATTCTGCTCAAAATCTTTTCGGTCATGCCGCACGTACGGCGACCGTTACGCGTAATACTGCTGAAACGCAAGTCACTTGTACGGTAAACCTTGATGGTACCGGTCAAGGCACTGTCGATACTGGCGTGCCGTTTCTAGACCATATGATTGACCAAATTAAGCGTCATGGTTTGTTTGACTTAGATATCAAATGTACCGGCGACACCTTTATCGATGATCACCACAGTGTTGAAGATACTGGCATCACGCTTGGACAAGCGTTCAATAAAGCATTGGGTGATAAAAAAGGCATCCGTCGCTATGGGCATTTTTATGCGCCACTCGATGAGTCATTGACGCGCGCGGTGGTTGATTTGTCAGGCCGTCCAGGACTTCATATGGACATTCCGTTTACCCGCTCGCACGTTGGTAACTTCGATGTCGATTTGTTTAGTGAATTTTTTTACGGCTTCGTCAATCATTCATGGATGACGGTGCATTTAGACAACCTCAAAGGTAAAAACAGCCATCACCAAATTGAATCTACCTTTAAGGCGTTTGCCCGTGCGCTGCGTATGGCTTGCGAATATGATGAGCGTGCGCTGAATACCTTGCCATCGACCAAAGAGGCTTTTTAGATGAGTCGAACCACAAAAATTGCATTATTAGATTATGGCATGGGGAATTTGCACTCGGCCAGCAAGGCGTTAGCAGCGGTCGGGGCAGAGGTTTCTATTACCAATGACCCAAAAGTGGTCGCGGCGGCTGATAAAATTTTCTTCCCAGGTGTCGGTGCGATGCGCGATTGTATCGCTGGCATGCAGGATGCAGGTATTGACGAGGTCATACGTCAGGCGATATTTAATAAGCCTGTCATGGCCATCTGTGTGGGCATGCAGGCGTTGTTTAAGCAGTCCGCTGAGAATGGTGGTACAAAGTGCTTGGGCATCCTAGATGGCAGCGTAGAAGCGTTTGACCCTACTTGGAAAGATGAGCAGGGGGTTACCATTAAGGTGCCGCACATGGGCTGGAATACTATTAACGGTATGGATTTTGCTCATCCGCTGTGGAATGGTATCGAGGACAACGCGCATTTTTACTTTGTACATAGCTATTACTGCGCGCCTAGCGACAATGCACAAGTGGCGGCCATTTGTGATTATGGTCAGCCGTTTTGTGCCAGTATTCTGCAAGACAATTTATTTGCCACCCAATTCCATCCAGAAAAAAGCCACACCGCGGGCTTACAGCTGTTAAAGAACTTTGTCGATTGGGATATTTAATAACTATACTTTAAATATTTCTTCAATAATAATATTTCTTCAATAAGAAGGTAGATTAGCAAATGCTTAATCTACCTTTTTTATTCTCAATGTATAATTGGCTGTTTTTCATTTATACTCAGTTACTTTTTACCTCTTTTACACGGAATAAAATCGTGGATTTTTATCTCTTTAAAAACGGTGTCGTTGATGCTACTGGCTTAGACAAAGACGCCTTACATATCTATGTGGGCATTGGCGTCTACCTATTAAGTTTACTTTTTCTACGTCCAATTTTTAAAAAATACAGCGTTAGAGCCTTTGTCGCTTTGATTTTGGTGACCGCCATCGCTCTATTGGGTGAATATTTGGACAATCGCCAGACGCTTACCGAACTTGGTGTGGTAGGGTTAAAAGCAGCAGAAATCAAGGCCAGTATCCATGATATCGTGAATACCTGTCTGCTTTCTTATATTATCTACGGCCTTACCGTATGGACAAAGACATTTCAATCAATCAATACCGTCAAACCTATGATTAAACGGCAGAAAAAAACGGACTATTGCTAAGTCCGTTTTTTATTGTTTATAAGCTCATTGCTTTGCGCTTTTTACTTTAAGGCTTTTTACTCTGATGCTTTTTTAAAATGCCAAATTTAAGCAACTCACCATTTACAAAGCTTACGAAAGTCAAAAAACTCTGGTCTATTTAATGCGTTATGAGTTTGCTACCTTACAATCAGAAAGGTAGCGACAGGCAATTATTCTATCTTTCCTAACTATCAATCCAACATAAGCAATAATAAAATAGGAAAAGTTATGAATATCTCAGACCTTAATATCAGTGACATAGTAGACAAAGCCAAAGACACCTTAGGTTTAGAGCCGCAAGAAACCGAAGATGGCGCTTATACCCCTTCTAAAGCTTCGCTTAAATTGGCAGCGCCTAACAAAACCAACTACGATCATAGCGAGTACGAAGCGCCATATACGGGCAACAAAAAAATCCTGATGGTCTGCACCGAGCAGCAGTACATGACCATGGCAAATGATAAGAAGTTTAAGACTGGCAATCATCCGGTTGAGATGATGGTGCCGTTGCTGCATTTTAAAAAAGCAGGGTTTACGGTAGATGTTTTTACCCCAACCGGGGAGGCTGTCAAAGTCGAGCAGTGGGCAATGCCAGAGGACGATGACGACGTCAAAAAAATCTACGCGGAATATGAGTCTAAGCTTAAAAGTCCAAAAAGTATCGCGGATTTTGTCAAAAATGACATGGCAAATAGCGAGGATTACGCAGCAATCTTTATCCCCGGTGGGCATGGGGCAATGCTGGGTTTGCCTGAAGATTATAACCTTGGCGAGTTGCTACGTTGGGGTTATGACAAGGATTTATTTACCTTAGCCATTTGTCATGGACCGGCGGCTTTATTGGCGGCCAATTTAGAAAGTCCTGATAGCTCTGATAAACCTGATAGCGCTGACAATACTAATAGCGCCGATAAAGACGATAACGCCAAACGCGACTTTATTTTTAAAGGTTATAAAATGGTAGCGTTCCCGACAGCTATGGACAAGCAAATGCCAAAAATTGGTTATTTGCCCGGTACGATGCCTTGGTACTTTGGCGAAAAGCTAGAAGATTTGGGCGTTACGATTACCAATAAACTGGCGACAGGACATACCCATCAAGACAGAAAGCTGATCTCAGGCGATGGACCCTTGGCGGCTAATGACTTTGGTAAAATGAGTACTGAAGCTTTGTTAAAAGCGCTGCGCTAAACCGTTTGGATTCAGCCATAGCACAAAAAAAACGGACTATTTATAAGTCCGTTTTTTACTTTAAGAAGGTAATCTAAGTTGGATAACCCCGAACAGGAGCTATAGGATAAAAGATAAATAAATGATCCATTTTTCTTGTTCTACATTTATCCAAAAATTCTATTAATACATCTTCGTTTTCTAAAAATTCATCAAGCTGTTCAGAAGAGATTTCATAATATTCTTCAAACTCAACATACCTCTGATTTGGCGGACTAACTGGAAAAGATAAGTAATATTTATTGGTAGTGGTTTCTTTACCGAGCGAGTATCTTTTTTCTCTACTGATTTTTACATTTTCAAATTCGTAACGCATAGAAACCTCACGCGAAGTCATATTACCAAGTCAGCCTATCTTTCATCATAAATACCACGCACCACTTCACCAATCACTCGAATACCATCAATCAGCGTTTGCTCATCGGCAGCGATACTCATACGAATACACTCATGGGCATGTTTATAATCGCTGACATCGACACCGGGGAAGAAATATTCACTTGGTACAATAATCGTGCCTTTGTCTTTGAGAATCTCATACAGCTCAGTGGTGCTAATCGGCAAGTCTTTAAACCATAACCATAAAAATATCGCGCCCTCCGGCTTATGAATCATTAATGGATAATCACCCAGCGCTTCTTTTAATAGCTTGACCGCTAATGTCGCTTGCTGTTGATAAAAGGGTTTAATCTCATTATCCGCCAACTGCTTGATACGGTCATCGTTCACCAGTGGCGTCGCAATTGCCGCACCAAAACGTGTCGGCGCTAGATTGACCACCGCATTCATCGCGCTGACCGCTTCGATGACTTTTGCATCGGCAACGATAATGCCGGTACGCATACCGGGCAAGCCAATTTTAGACAGGCTAAAGCACAAAATCGTATTATTATCCCAGTTCAAATGCGCGTCAGAGTAGATGATATTCGGGAAGGGCATACCGTAGGCATTATCGATGATTAGCGGTATATCATAACGTTTGGCAAGCTCGGATAAATGCGCCATTTCCTCATCGGTCAACACATTGCCCGTTGGATTGGTCGGACGTGAGCAGCAAATCGCGCCAATGCGACCTTCCGTCAATGCTGGCAGGTTCTCTAACGCTTCAAAATTGACGCGATATTTAAAGAAACCTGCTTCGCCATTGTGGGTTACTTCATCGATATGCGGCAACACGGCGGCAAAATGCTGACCTTCGACATGCACATCGCTATAGCCAATATATTCAGGCGTCAATGGCAGTAGAATTGATTTATCAATAGATTCTTTATTGTCATCAATGAACGCACCGCCAAATAAATTAAACAAATAGAAAAAAGCATTCTGCGAACCATTGGTCAAAGCGATATTTTCTGCGGTTAGATTCCAATCATAATGACGATTAAAGAAGCCAACCAAGGCATCGATAAAACCCGCATCACCCTGCGGATTGGAGTAATTTGCCATACTAATAATCGCGCTACTATTCGCCTCACCGGTATCGTTATCATTACCTAGCGCTTTATAAGTCTCTAAAAACAGCTCATTAACCGCATCAATCTTAGCAGGGTTTCCACCGCCCAGCATATTAATAGGCTGATCGCTTTTTAGCGCATCGCCCAAATCATCCATCAATTGTGAGATGCCAGTTGGCTGGGTAAATTTTTGACCGAACTTTGAGAATTTCATAAGACTACCATGCTGTTTTTGAGAGTTTATAAGCTGTTATTTAATCGATAAAGTTGGGCTAGTATAGCAAATGGTTGCGATAAAATAAGCACAGTGCATGGTTGATACTGACTTATATGTCTATATAGGTTGTGAAGCAAAAAAACGCCTTCTAGGTGAGTAGAAAGCATTTAGGTTAAGTTGAATACGTACGACAACAGGTGACGTATTAGATATACATATTCTTGCTTGCCAGCACCGACATGTTCATAATAAAAAATATGAAGTTATTTTTAAAACACTTAGAAAAGTTTAATACTTAGAATTATAAGTACAGGAATTTACTTTGTTATTAGGGAAATACAGCTATGTTCGATTGTTCTAAAGAATTTAAAAAATTTTACAATAATCATGTAAAACTGTCCGAGCAAGAAAAAAACATATTGAGAGATAAAAGAGATAAGAATATAAAGAGATTGAAAAATGGTTTAGAAAAATATAATAATGAAAATAATACTAGTTATAAGATTGCCGAATCTAGGACGCAAGGCTCTATGGCAATGCATACCATAGTCCAAAAT
The DNA here is from genome assembly GCF_001652315.1 of Psychrobacter sp. SHUES1. Taxonomy (NCBI): domain Bacteria; kingdom Pseudomonadati; phylum Pseudomonadota; class Gammaproteobacteria; order Moraxellales; family Moraxellaceae; genus Psychrobacter; species Psychrobacter sp. SHUES1. The sequence continues at coordinate 31,653 of NZ_LXWA01000030.1, forward strand.
GATAGAAAGGACTATGACATAGATGTGGCTATAGTTTTTGAATCAGACAACCTAGGTAGTTTGGGACCTTTGGCGACAAGAAATATGATAGCCGATGCGTTAAAGCGAGAGATGCATCAGTTTTCAGAAGAACCAGAAGTAAAGACAGGATGTGTTAGGGTACGTTATACAACTGGCTATCACATTGATTTTGCCATATTTAAAAGATCAAAATATTTTGAGTGGCAGGATGAGTATAATTATGAATATGCTGGAGATGTATGGTCTGCTAGAGACATTAAAGCTTTAGACGATTGGTTTATTGATGAAATAAAAGCGAAAACTGATGATTTAAGGAAAGTAGTAAGACTATCTAAGATGTTTTGTAAGTCGAGAGATACTTGGGGTTCTCTGCCAAGTGGATTGATTCAAACTATTTTATGCTCCGAAAATTTCGACTCCATTCATTCTCGTATAGATGAAAAATTTTACCATACCTTAAAGTCTATTCAGAGCAGGCTAGAATGGAATCTACAAGTCAATGCACCAAATAATATCGATAATGCTAGATCGATAACAACTAGACAGGTTGATCTTGATAAAATGCGTAGATGGAAAGATAAATTGTCTACGCAATTAGAAAAGCTAGATATACTATTTGAAAGTGATTGCACATATCAAGATGCTATATCTGCTTGGGGAGAATTTTTTAATCATGATTACTGGTCTGGATTAGGTAAATCAACAGTTAAAATATCTGAATCTTTAGAGTCAAGGAGCTATAAAGACACTGAGGAATTTATAGATGAGCTTTACCCCGTGTTGGAGAGATATAGTGTAGGTATTGATTGTAGGGTGTCACAAGATGGATTTAGGGAGATATCTCTTTATAAATACTTAGAAAAACACCTCCGAGGCTTCAGTCGGTTTATTCCTTTTAATTTTAAAGTTAAGTGTAAAGTAGGTAATACTGATTGTCCTGCCTATGACAAGGTTCTTTGGAAGGTAAGAAATGTTGGAGAGGTAGCAGAAAATAAGGACTGTATTCGTGGTCAAATCAAAGAAAGAACACATGAAATAATTGAGCCAACTTCGTTTAAAGGCACACATTATATTGAGTGTTATCTGATAAAGAATGGTATCTGTGTTGCGATTGGTCGTGTAGACGTTCCAATTGGTCAAGAATAAGGGATCAAAATTTGAAAATTCTTTTATCACTGCTCTTTCAAGTGTTTGTAATTATAATAATTATTACTTTAATTAAGAAAACTGAAGATTGGTATTGGACACTGCTTTTTATTGTGCCTATGGGAGTAATCTATAGAGATAAAGCTGCTGAGCTTCTTGATCATACAAAAAAAATATTTGGTGAAAGTGCTTGGAAGCGATCTCAAAGACAGCTTATGAGAAAAGGTAAATTACAAAAGGACACAAAAATTAGAATATCGTTTGCTTACCTTTTTAGAATTAAAGTTGATAACAAGTATTTTTTAGTTGCTAATTCAAGAACTAGAAAGTATCAGCCAGTAGGAGGTGCCTATAAATTTGATAAAAAGGAAGCTATTTATTTAAGTAAACATATTCCAGCTGAGAGTGATGATTGTATTCCAGTTAATGAGGTTACGAAAATGGATTATAGACTACTAGTCAAAAATAAAAACTTAAAAGACTTTCTGAGAAGATTCGATAAAACTAAAAATAGAGAGAACATCGACAATTTATCAAGAGAGTTTATAGAAGAGGTTTTCGAATCTCGTATTCTGAAAAAAGAAAAATTTGGTGCTTTGTCTTATAGATATTGTGGTAGACATATAACAGAAATTTCAAAAAGCCCATTTAATCATTACGAAGTTTTATTAGCTGACATTGTCGAAGTTGATTTAACAGAAAAGCAAGAAAAATTATTTAAAGATATAATGGGCGAAGACTCTGATTTATATATGTTTGCTACACCTAAAGAAATAATAAGCCTAGGAATGAATGTTGGTACTCAAGAACTGAATGATAATATTGCAAATCATACTTACAAAATATTGACTGAAAATGACGACGAACTAATTAAGGGAATAAAATATAATTTTAGATATAGATCACCAATTGTAGTTAATTTATAGGATAGATAATGAGCTGGGAAATTAAAATAGCTTACAAATTGGCTACTCAAATCATCGCCCGTACCCGCGCCATAATCCCACGCCCAATCACCAATCTCACATAAATAATAGCAATGGCAAACAGCAAACCGACTAACGCTACGCCACCAATAGCCAAACTTGCCCACGGCACGCTAAAGCGCAAATTAAACCATTGGGTAATAGCAGCCCAAGCACCGATATTAGCGATAATAACCGCAAATAAGGCGGCACTAATGCCAAGTATGCCAAGCTCTAAGATGTTGAGCATATAGAGGTCGCGCTTTTGCATGCCAAGCAGCCTGAATGAGGCGCTGTCTTTCATGCGGTCTTGCGAGGTAGAGAGTAGCGAGCTAATTAGTACCATAATACCCGTCAATAATGCCAGTAAGGTGAAGACATAAACCAAACGGCTCATTTGCACGACCAGCTCTTGGACTTGCTGCGCAATTGCTGTGCCGTCGATTGTCGTTACCGCAGGAAACTCGCGTACTAACTGACCTTGGAGCTTTGAAATATCCTCTGCTGCGACATGAGCGGTGGCAAATTGGATTTGCGGCGCAGCAGATAGAACCGCTGGCTCAAATAAGAAGTAAAAATAAGGACTGGGTCCTTTCTCATAGCGCGAGCGAATACTGGTGATTTGCCCGACAATCTCAATCCCTTGGATATTAAAGCGAACCTGATCACCCATACCAACATTTAGCAAGCTGGCTGCCGTATCCAAAATCGATAACGGCGCGACGGTTTGTGCTGGGTCGTTATCCGCAGTCTCAATAGGTGCATAAAGCTTGTCGTCTGCTACAGCATCAGTAATGAATTCGGTATCCATTACCGTATCAGCATAGCTTAAATTAAAAACCCGCGTCGGGTCATCAAAGCCGTCCGCAGGCTCGATATCTTGTACGGGTACATCGTTTGCCGTGACGACACGCGCACGAATGACAGGATAGTAGCTTACAGGCGCAGCAATGATATTATTAATCGCATCATGCTGGTCGCTTTGAATATCGAGCAAAAATAAATTGGGCGCATCTTCAGGATAGGCATTAATAAACTGGGCATTGATACTATGATTAAGTGTAGTAATCAAAGTTAAGACCGCCACTGACAGTGATAAAGTGACAAAGAACAATGCCGACTGATTGCCTTTACGGGCAAGGTTATGGATAGCAATACGCTGCATCCAGCTGATATTAGAATGCTTGGCAAACTTAGTCAGCAGCCATAACCAACCACGTGCCAATAGCCAAAATATCGCGACAAAAGCAGTTAAGCCTATTAACAACTGCGCACCTAGTATCAGAGAATTGACTTCATAAGCAAAAAACACATAGAGACCAACTAGCATCAGCCCATACCAAAGTAACGGCAGACGTCGATACCAAGGCAGGTTTTGTGAGTTTGTGCTTGCTCCTTGATTGAGTAAAGTAGCAGGCTTGGTGCTACTTAACGTGCTTAAACCACGCTGAGCAATCAGTAGGGTCAGCACTAGCGCGATAATAACGGTTTTAATGGCGCTAATCGGATTGATCGCTAAACCAACATCCGCTGGTAAGATAGCAATCAGATACGGCTGGCCGACTTTCAGTAAGCCAAAACTGACGATAACCGCGGCCACACAAGCAATGATAGTAGTAACAATCAATAGCTGATAGTAGCTGCGTTTCAAGGATTTAAGCGGCTCACCTAATGCCAAGCGAATGGCATTACTAGACTGCTGCTTGGTCGCAAAAGCGGTAATCACGCCATACATGGCAACGGCGGATAATAACAGTACGGCAATGACGAGCAGCTTTAAAAACATCAAAACGTTGTCAGAGATACGCGAGACAGAAGTATCTGCTGACTCGGCATCAGAGAGCTCAATATCAGGATAATTATTGAGTATTTGCGTCAGCTTATCTCGCTGTGCTGCCATTAACTCAGGGTTGCCTGCCAGCTCAATACGATAATTAATGCGGCTACGCTGTCCTAATAAGTTGGTCGCCGCGAGCGCATCCTCATGCATCAAAACGCGTCCGCCAAAACCAAAGGCAGTCAGTGGACGGTCAGGCTCTTTGGTCAGCACATCACTAATGGTAAACTCAGCATCACCAATGGTGATTTGGTCACCGACAATAGCGTTTAAGCTGTTTAATACTTCTGGCGCGACGACGACATTAGCAGCGCTTAATTGTGTCCAAAGAGGCTGCCCTGAGGCAAGCTCAGCGTCTCCATATAACGGATAAGCTGGCGAGACCGCTTTAACGCTGGCAAGTAAGGTTTGTTCATCAGTCACCACCATCGCGCTAAACTGATAGTCATATACTATTTGCGTATCAGCGACCGTCTCTACTTGTGCTAATACCTCGCTTGGCCAATCTTGCTTGCTGTTTAAAATCAAATCCCCGCCAACGAGTGCGCGCTGATTATCATTGATATAAGTATCAACCGATTGCTGGATAGAATCTAAAGTAAGGTAAGTGGCAAGCGAGAGAACTAGCGTGATTAAGAATAAGACGGGGTATATCCAGCGCTGCCACCAGCTACGACTTAAGGCTTGTGCGCCCAAGTTTTTTGAAATTAACAGACGATTAAATAGTTGGCTTATTCTGCCACGCGAAACATTCGACTCATTATCCATGTTATCCATTAATTTTTGATCCATCTATCATACCGTCATGCATGGTAATGACACGATCTGCCATCTCCGCTAGTGCGGCATCGTGGGTGACGACCACCAATGCAGAGCCAACTTGCTGGCGTAAATCTAATAACAGCTGCATCACTTGACTGGCATTTTGCTCATCTAAGTTACCGGTTGGTTCATCGGCAAAGACGATTTTTGGCTGCGATACCAAGGCGCGGGCAACGGCAGTACGCTGCTGCTCACCGCCTGATAATTGGTTGGGCAAGCTATCACGCCGATGCCCTAAATCAACCGCCGCAATCAACTCATTGACGCGTGCTTTATTCGGACGGCGGGCGATATCAAGCGGAAAGGCAATATTTTCAGCGACGGTTAATGTCGGTAATAGATGAAATGACTGAAAAACAAATCCCATCTCGCGTTGACGAATGACCGCCAGCGCATCTTCATCAAGGCTGCTTAACATTTGCCCTGCCAATTCAACGCTTCCACTATCAGGATAATCTAACGCTGCCAGTAGTCCGAGCAAAGTCGATTTGCCCGAGCCGGATTTACCCATGATGACCACAAACTCGCCCGCATCGACATGGATATCGACGTCTTTAATGATGGATAATGATTGCTCACCGACTTGGACGGTTTTATTCAGCTTGGAGGCGGTAAGTAGCGCTTTGTTATGGGCTGTAGCAGTCATTGGCTAGTCTCAGTAGGCGTGCTAGGTTTCGTTGCCGTATCGGTATGGGCTGCTTCTAGCTTTTCGATTTCAGGTTGCAGAACTGGCAAAATATTGTCGTTGACGATAATGCTATAGCCCTCGCGGGTTGGATGAATGGCATCGGCTTGGTTTAATTTTGCATCACCGCCCACACCGTCTAAAAAGAATGGAATCAGCGTCACATTCATATCTTTCGCCACCCTTGGATATATCGCAGCAAACGATTCGACGTAGTCAGCGCCAAGATTGTCATAAATCTGCATACCACCCAAAATGACTTCGCTACCGCCATCTTGAAGGCGTTTAATAGCGGTGCGAATATTGGCTTCGACCGTTGCCACATCAATGCCGCGGATGGCATCATTGGCACCGATGGTCAAAATGGTGATATCAGGTTTGGTTTGCAATACCCAATCGAGTCGATTGACAAGCCCGGTACTGGTTTCACCGCTTAATCCTGAATTGATTACTTTGACATCCTTGTAGCCCATCTCTTTTAAGCGAGCTTCTAGCTGCGCGGGATAATTGGCATCATTATCAACGCCAAGCCCTTCGGTCAACGAATCACCCAGTGCCAAGATGGTTAAAGGTGCTTGTTGCTCAGATGAATGCTTAGATGGAGTAGATTCTGGCGTTTGAGGTTCAGCCATTGTCGTATTAACGGCTGGATTATTATTTTGAGTGTTGTCAGCCGTATTGGCGTCAGGCTGCTGTTGACAACCGCTCATAGCGATTGCGAGGCTCAAGGCGGCGCCCGTAAGCAAACGCTGCGGTAGGCGAGAGGGTGTGTTTATCATGATTCTGCTGTCCTAAATACAATAAATTCAGTCTAGCAGAATCAGATAAGCCGCAATATGGTACAAAAGTTAATTGATTGACGCCGAAGGTTAATTGATTGAAGATAAAAATTAAATCTTTTTACCATCGACCATTAGCGGGCGGCTAACCAGCCAAGCAAACCCCACGTTGATAATCATCAGTACCAGCATAATGAATAACGGTAAATCCCAGTTGTCCGTTGCTTCATGCAACCAACCGGTGCCAAGTGGACCAAAAAACGCAATCAGATAACCAATGGCTTGCGCCATGCCCGACAGCTCGCTTGATTGATTGGCGGTATAAGTACGCATCGAAAACAGCATCATACTTAAAGTGAAAATCGCCGAGCAGCCCATGCCCATTAGTCCTGACCATAGCCAAGCATAATCGGCAGACAGATAAGTGAGACCCAAGACGCCGAGCACGTTTAGTGACGCAGCAAAGATGGCCAGCGCTTGTATAGGACGCCCGCGGTTGACGAGCCACGTTAAGCTTAAAATAGCAACCGGTGCCATAAATTGAAAGACGGAAGCCATTTGTCCCGCGCTCACCGCTGACAACCCTTTACTTAGCCATATCGACGGTAAGAAACTGGCAACGGTATAAAAAAGCAAGGACTGTAAGCCCATAAATACCGCAATTTGCCAAGCAAACGGCGTGCGCCACATCGAAATGTGCGATGGCGCTTTCTCGCCTGCGGCAAGAGGTTTGATGGGCTGATGGTTCGAAGAACCCAAACGCAGCCGTAGCACTACCCAAATGATTAAGGCAAACAAGCCTAAAATCGACCAGCCACCAAGTGCCCATTGCCAACCAACCTTCTCAGATAATGGCAATACCACGCCAGCGACAATCCCAGCCGACACTGTCATGGTGAGACTAAATAAACCTGTAATCAGAGGAATATGGTTCGGTGTGCGCTGTTTGATGACAGGGGCAGCAAGGGTATTGGCAAAGCCAATTGCCAATGTTAGCAATAACGTGCCGCTTAAAAAGCCAATCCAAGTCGGAATGACGCTACGAATAACCATACCTGCGGTTAATAACGCAATCATCGTGATCAGCGTATTTTCAAGGCCAAAACGCTTCCCAATCGTAGGGGAAATAAAAGCCCCAAGCGCAAAGGTCAGCATCGGCACTGCACCAAGCCAACCAATTTGGGTTTCGGAGATATCAAGCGCCCCTTGCACTACCGGCGCAATAGAACCCAGCGCCACAATCGGCGCGCGCATATTGGACGCCAATAAAACCATAGCACATAGCACCAGCCAAAAAATAAAGCGCGATGAGGGCAGCTTTAGGTTTGCTGGCGCATCTGGTTGAGACTGGGACGGTATATCAGATTGCAAATTAGGAGAGGTAGACATAGCAGCACGACTATTAAAATAAAAAAAGGACACGTCATTTATAAGCACTGACTCAGCAGCACTTATAAATAACCCCAAGGCCCGTCGATAAGACGGCGCTCAAGACCACATATTAGAATATAGAGTATAAAAACACTTGCAGAAAGCAAGTCATATGAACTTGCTACCCCATTTATCAGGGTAAAGTTAGTATATGAATAGTGAAGTTTTGGCTTTGCTGATAGCGCTTATGATAAAAAGGCTTTTATATAAACGCTAAAGCAAAAATAGCGTCAGTCACCGTTAGTTTGCAAGGTTAATTGCAAAGGACTCGACGCTATTATAAGAATAGAGGGCGGCTAAATACTACCAACGTATGGTAACAAATAGCAGGTTTATACCGACTTGCCTAATTGCGCAGCCTTTAGCGCGGTTTCTTGCTGCTGGTCAACCAGCGATTCGCATTTATTGGGGTCGTTACCACAAAATGAGCAAAACTCGTCACCCATCAATTTTGCCACACCACCGCACGAGCCTCTAAGCGGCTTTTTTTTGACCATGTAACCGATGCCCATAAAGATAAAAAACAGCATAAAGACGGTAAAGGTAACAGCAAGCATGGGAAGCAATTGGTTAAGCATAGAGATAACCTCTCGTTTAAAATATGAAGCAGCCATCTAAGCAATGACTTACTTATAGTATAGCAAAAATTCGCCTCGCCCGTTTGTGCTTAGCAGGTTATTACAGTCTAGACGTTTGATACTAAGACTTTTTATCGGCGCGCAAGGTTTTCATCGCCGGCGTTTCGACCACTTGCCAATCATCAACGCTATCGGTCGCCGTGTCTGCTGCAACACCTTTTGCCAAAATGACAAATAAAGCTGCGATATCATGCTCTTTTGCCGTAGCCAGCGCTTTTTCATAAGGCATGGCGGTCAAAGCCGTTGCCCACGCATCTGCCAGTCCCACCGTTTCTGCAGCGACCGTTACTGATGGCGCGCCACCTACGATTGGCTGACCTGTGGTTGGGTCAATGGTATGGCTATAGTGCTTACCATCGAAAACGACGGAGTTGCGATAGTTGCCAGAAGTAGCAAGCGCCATGCTAGCGCCATTATTGATAGGCTGACGAATCACTGCCATTGCTTGCCGAGTACTTACCGTACTGCCCTCAATGGGTGCATCAATAGCGATTTGCCACGGCTGCTGCTGGGCGCTAACGCCTGAAGTCGCCACTTCGCCGCCAATCTCAACCATATAGTTGCGAATTTGATAAGTGTTCTTAAGCACATCGGCAATGACGTCGACGCCATAACCTTTAGCCACCGCCGAAAAATCAAGGCCAACGCCGTCTTTGGTTTTATAAATGCTGTCATCTTTTTGAATGACACTGTCAAAATCGACCAAGGCTTTCGCTTGCGCAATCTCAAGCGCCGTTGGCGGACTTTGTAAGCGCTCAACCGTCATGGTACTGCCAAAGCCCCAAGTTTCTATCAAAGGCATTACCGTTGGGTCAAAAGCGCCGCCCGATAGCTCATAAACTTGCCTTGAGGCTTGCAACACATGGCTAAAATCGGCGTCGATAGCAATCGGCGTATCTTTGCCTAATTGGTTAAATTTAGAAATAGTAGAGTCGGCTTGATAGGTCGACATGCTGTCGTTTATATCTTGCAAGCGCTTATCAATTGCTGCTTGTATGGCAGCTTCATCAGCGCCTTTGGGTAATTGATAACTGATGTGGTAGCTGGTGCCCATGGTCTCGCCGCTAAGATTGTCGTAATCGGGCTTTTGCTGGCAGGCGCTAAGCATGAGTACAGAGCTGATAGCAATAATGGTTAAAGAGGCGGATTTTAGGGGTTTGTTAGGAGTAAGAAAGGTGGTTAAATTTGTCATATAAGTCATCACAGCTTGATAAAGCGAAGGGGTGAGTGGGGACGTTAGTTTGCAGGTAATAAACTAAGCGTCGCCTATTTTACACCCCTTGTTACCGATAAGGCCAATTTACGACTAACGTACGACTTGAATAACTACGACTCGAGAAGATACGATTGAACCTGCCTGTTTTTATTTAACCTGTGACTCCCGAATAAGCTTATACAGCTTGGGCGGCGATAAACGATTGACTCTAGTGGCAAGTTTTTCTTTATTGCCAGCAACGATGATATATTCTTCACCCTTAGTCAGGGCTTTGACGACCTGTTTGGCAAAGGCGGTCGCCGTCAGTCCTTTATTGGTGGCGTCATCCATCGTCCCCTGCGCGCTACCATCACCAGTTAAAGCATTGATAGAGATATTGGTTTGAATAAATCCTGGGAATATGGTCGCCACCTCGATACCTTGGTCATGCAATTCTGCACGCAAGCTGTTTGCCCACATATGGATAGCCGCTTTGGCAGCTCCGTAAGCGCCGCGGTACTGAGTACCAAGTAACCCTGCCACGCTCGATACCATGACAATTTTGCCGCCACCTTGCGCAATCATATCGGGCAATACCAATCTGGTCAGCCGCGTTTGCGCGAAATAATCTATCTCCATCAGCTTACGCTCAATTTCCTCAGTCGTTTCCATAATAAGCGCCCGTTGACTGATACCGGCATTATTAATCAGCCAATCCACTTTTCCAGTTTGGGCTTTGATTGTTTCATAGGCTTCTTTTGCTTGCTTAGCATCGGCGATATCAAAGGAGACAACGATATGTTTTTTGCTGTTTTTACAGCGACTTTTAACCGCTTCTAATTTATCCTTGTCACGGCCACTTAAAATAATGCTGGCACCGCGTTTGGCAAAGGCAATTGATAATGCTTCGCCGATACCGCTAGACGCGCCGGTAATCCAAATGGTCAAATCTTTCACTTTGGTTTTCATAAGAATCCTTTCTGATTAAAAAATGGTTGATTTAGCGCATAAAAAAAGAGCCTCCAATGAGACTCTTAATTTATCATATATTTTTAGCTTAACGATACTTGTTGAATAAATAGGTGTTATCAACTGATTTAAATAATCTGCTTAACCACCAAAATCATCAAGCATTATGTTTTCATCTTCCACGCCCAAGCTGTGTAGCATGTCGATAACCGCCGCGTTCATCATCGGTGGCCCGCACATGTAGTATTCACAGTCTTCTGGGTTTGGATGGTCTTTAAGATAGTTTTCAAGCAGCACGTTATGGATAAAGCCGGTTGGACCTTCCCAATTGTCCTCAGGGAGAGGGTCAGACAAGGCCACATGCCACTCGAAGTTATCAAACTCTTCTTCTAGTTGGTCATAATCTTCAACGTAGAACATCTCACGAATCGAGCGCGCGCCATACCAAAAGCTAATCTTACGCTTGGTATTTAAGCGTTTGAGCTGATCGAAAATATGCGAGCGCATCGGCGCCATACCTGCACCACCACCAACGAAAATCATTTCAGCTTCGGTGTCTTTGGCAAAGAATTCGCCATAAGGACCAGAAACCGTCACTTTATCGCCAGGGACGAGGCTAAATACCCAAGAGGACATTTTGCCCGGTGGTATACCATCAGGGCCGCGAGGCGGTGGACTGGCGATACGGATATTAAACTTAATAATGCCTTTCTCGTCTGGATAGTTGGCCATTGAGTAAGCACGAATCACTGGCTCATCAACTTTCGACACATATTTGAAAATATCGAACTTTTCCCAATCTTCGCGGTATTCTTCGTCAATCACAAAGTCTTTATAATGCACTTCATGCGGCGGCGCTTCTAACTGTACATAACCCCCGGCGCGGAAATTAACTTCCTCGCCTTCTGGAATTTTAAGCACCAACTCTTTAATAAAGGTGGCAACGTTATCATTCGAGACAACTTCACATTCCCACTTTTGTACATCAAAAAACTCAGGGTCAATCTCGATTTTCATGTCTTGCTTTACCGCAACCTGACAGGCAAGGCGCATGTGGTTACGGATTTCGCCTTGGGTAAAATACCCAGTTTCGGTGGGCAAAATAGAGCCGCCCCCTTCGATAACGCGGCAACGACACTGCGCGCACGTACCACCGCCACCACAGGCTGAAGATAAGAAAATACCTTCGCTTGCCAATGTTTGTAGCAGTTTTCCGCCCGCGGGTGTCACGACGTCATTATCGGGATTATCGTTGATATGGATAGTAACATCGCCTGAACTGACCAATCTTGAGCGCGCCGCCAAAATAATGGCAACGAGACCCATGATGATCACGGTAAACATAGCAACGCCACCAATCGCCGTAGCGTAATCCATGGTAGGTATCCTTAATCTATGGAGTAGGGGAGCGAAAAAACGTCTTTGCGTTTTTTGAACCCCTACCGAATAAATGAATTAAATAGGTCAAAGTGCTAAATAGGGTTTAAGCTTAGCGGTTTAAATTGACATACCGCCGAAAGACATAAAGCCAAGTGACATCAGACCAACCGTGATAAAAGTAATACCAAGACCACGCAGCGGTGCTGGAATGTCTGAGTATTTTAGCTTTTCACGGATACCCGCCAAGGCGGTAATCGCCAATGCCCAACCGAAGCCTGCGCCGACGCCGTATACCATCGATTCACCGAAGTTATAATCACGCTCAACCATAAACAGTACGCCACCTAAGATGGCACAGTTGACGGTAATCAGTGGCAAAAACACCCCAAGGGCGTTATACAGACTTGGGACGAACTTATCTAAGAACATCTCTAAAATCTGTACCACAGCGGCAATCAAACCGATATAACTGAGTAGACCCAAAAAGCTTAAGTCGATATCAGGGAAACCTGCCCATGCCAGCGCACCATTTTTTAAGATGAACTGAAACAAAAGGTTATTTAGCGGTACGGTAATCGCCATCACGACGACCACAGCGACCCCAAGACCAATCGCGGTGGAGACCTTTTTTGATACCGCCAAAAAGGTACACATGCCTAAGAAGTAGGCCAGCGCCATATTCTCGATAAAGACCGAGGTTATAAATAAACTGACATAGTGTCCCATTAGTGACCGCCTCCTTGTGCCATGCCTTTAGATTGCGGCTTCATTACAAATTCAGCTTCTTCGACCTGTTCAGGTTTCCAAGTACGGATAATCACAATGAACAGAGCGATAATAAAGAACGCTGACGGTGGCAATAGTAATAGACCATTTGGTACGTACCAACCACCATCGTTAGCGGTTTGCAAAATGGTAATACCGAACCAGCTGCCTGCGCCCAAAATCTCACGCACACTCGCGACAAATAACAGTACTGCCGAGTAACCAAGACCGTTACCAATACCGTCTAAAAAGCTTGGTACTGGTGGATTGCTCATGGCAAATGCTTCGGCACGGCCCATCACGATACAGTTGGTAATAATCAAACCAACGAATACCGACAAACCTTTACTGACGTCATAAGCGACCGCTTTTAAAATCTGGTCAACCACAATAACCAATGACGCAATAATCGTCATCTGCACAATAATACGAATGCTTGAAGGGATTTGCTTACGGATAATAGAGATAAAAAAGCTTGAGAATGCGGTGACCAAGGTCAACGCCACACTCATCACCAGCGCATTCGCCACACTGGTAGTAACCGCCAACGCCGAACAAATACCTAAGATTTGCAGGGCAATCGGGTTATTGTCAAAGATAGGCGAGGTTAAAATCGTTTTTGTATCAGCCATGTTATGCCTCCTTGCCGTGTGCTGCTGGCACTACTGCGACCAGTTCGGTTGCGGGATGCGTCTGCTGTTGATGTAAGTTCTGACCCAGTTTTTTATACGGACTTTGATTGGCTTTGACTTCTGCATCCGCCAATGTTTTACCGCTCTCTTCACGCAGATGATCTAGATAAGGTTTATAACCTTGCTCACCGAGCCAAAACTGAATCATGTTACTGACGCCGCGACTGGTCAAAGTAGCACCACTGATACCATCTACCCAGTTGTCTTTTGGATTACCGGCTTTGGTCACACCCGTTGCTACTGCGCCGTTTTCGTCATAAGAATGAATGCCGCTCCACATGGCGCGCCACTCAGGCTCTTCGATACGAGCACCTAGACCTGGGGTTTCTTTATGCTCATAAAAACTGATACCTTTGATGGTATTCATATCGCTCTCAAGCGTTAAGAAACCATAAATCGTACCCCATAGACCATAGCCTTGAATAGGCAGCACCACCATTTCAGGTTGTCCAGCGTCATCACTTTTGACATAGACTTTGGCATATTTAGGAACACGGCCGATACCAGCAGGGTCATTACCGCCCAAATCTTCGCTTAGCGCCTGATTTTTGGTCGCTTGACTGGCATCGTACGCATTGCGATCGGGAATGCCAGCGGCTTTTAGCGCGTCGTCATCGAGGTAATCGCCTTTATTAAGGTCAACGATCTTTACCTCAAAGTCTTTAAAACGCTCGGCCACATCTTCATTGGTATCAGACGCCGGGTCAAACATACCGGCGGCAACTAAGATATTTTTGTTACGGTCTAAGCGCGCGTTTTCAACTTGCGCTGGTTTTAAACCAACAGCCGCCGCTGAGACCAATACAGAACACACCAAGCATAGCGTCAACGCCACGCTGATGGTTTTTGCATTATTACTTTTGGGCTTGGACATAACGAACCCTCCGTGCTGTTTGGCGCTTGATATTGGCTTGCGTCACAAAGTAATCAAATAGTGGCGCAAATAAGTTGGCGAATAAAATGGCAAGCATGATGCCTTCTGGGAAGGCTGGGTTGACGACGCGAATAAGTACGGTCATAAAACCAATCAAAATACCATACGCCCAGCGGCCTTTATTGGTGTGCGCAGCTGATACAGGATCGGTTGCCATAAACACCGCACCAAAGGCAAAACCGCCGATGACTAAATGCCAATAAAACGGCAAGCTCATCATCATATTGTCTTCAGAACCAACCATGTTAAAGACTAGCGACGTGGCGATTAGACCCACCACACAACCTGCCATGATGCGCCATGAGGCAATGCGCGTCCAAAGTAGAACCACTGCACCTAGCAAGATAGCCAGCGTCGATACTTCACCGATACTGCCTTGCATATTACCTAAGAAAGCATCCGTCCACGTGATGGCATTGCCATAAACATCAACGAAGTCTTCTGGGACGACGCCAAGCGCAGCAAGTCCAAGTGGCGTGGCTCCTGAGAAACCATCAACCGCCGTCCATACTGAGTCGCCTGACATATAAGCTGGATAGGCAAAGTATAAGAACGCACGACCTGATAGAGCAGGGTTCAAGAAGTTTTTACCCGTACCGCCAAAGACTTCTTTTGCCACAACCACACCAAAGATGATACCTAAGGCTACTTGCCATAAAGGAATATCTGGTGGAAGACAGAGCGCAAATAGCACAGAAGTCACAAAGAAACCTTCGTTAACTTCATGGCCGCGCACGACAGCAAAGATAATCTCACAGAGAATACCGACCGCAAAGGTGACGATATAAATCGGTAAGAACTGCATGGCCCCGTAGACAAAGCTTGCCCAGATACTGTCTGGATTGTAGCCCGCCATACTGGTGATAACGGTACGCCAGCCTTCAGGCTGTAAGCCAAGCTGCGCAATCGCTGTTAATGCTTGATGACCGATGTTATACATACCCCAAAACATCGCAGGGAAGGTACATAACCAAACGGTAATCATAATACGCTTAAGGTCGATACCGTCGCGCACGTGTGAGGATGCGTATGTCGTTGAGCCTGGTTGACGTAAAAACGTATCAAACATCTCAAAGATAGCGTAGTACTTTTCGTGTTTGCCACCCTTGGTGAAAGACGGCTCCATACGATCGAACATATTGTGTAAAAATTTCATCGTGGTTAGCCCTCCAGCTCAATGCGCGTTAAGTTGTCACGCAAAATATCGCCGAATTCATATTTGCCAGGAGATACAAAGGTGCATAATGCCAAATCTTCTTCGTCCAATTCAAGTACGCCCAAATCGACAGCGCTAACGATGTCTTCGACAATCAAAGCGCGCAGTAGCTGCGTTGGCAGATAGTCTTGAGGCATGACTTCTTCATAGACGCCAATTGGCACCATCGCCCGCGGTGAGCCATTGCTCGAAGTGGTAAAGTCATATTTTTTACCACCAAAAAACTGCGAGATATAGATAGGCAATTTAGAGAATCGATTGGCACCAGCGGTAAAGAAGTGAAACGCTGGACGTTCACGACCTTCGGTTAGCGCACTGATTTGATTATGAAAGCGACCAAGATAATTGGTATTGCCAAACACTTTGCGACCTGAAAGCACAGAACCCGAGATGATACGGTTCTCGCCAGCTGTAAGCTCACCTTTGGTCAATGCTGCGATATCTGCACCGCGCTCGGTGACCACCAAATGCGGGTTTTTAACCGCAGGGCCAGCGAGGCTAAGCATACGGCGCGTATATAAACGACCAGTAGTAAACAGCTTACCAATGGCAATCACGTCTTGGTAACCAATCGTCCACACGGTCACGCCGCGCATGATAGGATGCAAAAAGTGGATGTGCGTGCCAGCCAGACCAGCAGGATGTTTGCCAGCAAAGCTATGATACTCAGTGACATTATTAACCGCCGTTTTGGCAACTGGCGTCAACTGGGCATCGCCGTGATGGCAGACAAAGGTCTTGGGGCTGAGGGTTGATAATACAGCAAGTCCGTCATTGAACGCTTGAAGCTGCTCATTAATCAGCAACATCGGGTCGAACGCTAGTGGATTGGTATCCATAGCGGTGACAAAGATAGCGTGCGGACGGGCACCGATATCAGGAGAGCGGCTATAAGGACGCGTACGAAATGCGGTCCATTCGCCAGAGGCAAGCAGTTGGGTTTCAACGACTTCAGAATCTAGGTCAGCAAGTTGCTGGGAGTCGTAGCGCTGAAATTCTACTTCTTCACCGTTTGGGTCGACCGCAATCACAAGACTTTCAAAAACACGACGCTCACCGCGATTGACGGCGATGACCTTACCAGCAGCAGGAGCAGTATAGATAACGCCGACCCGTTTTTTGTCTTCAAAAACGGGCTGACCTTTAGCTACGATGTCGCCTTCTTTGACATTCATCGTGGGCTTCATGCCCACATAATCATAGCCAACAAGTGCTACATAGGCGGGTCTGTGCTCAGATATCTCGCGGGAGGGTTCACCAGTGATGGGTAAATCCAAACCTTTTTTGATGGTAATCATAAGCGAAAACTTAGTCCATAGTCTAAAACGATACCAGACGTCCTGTTTGGTATATCGGCAGCATGACTAACAGCGTCATTAATAAAGTGCTTTAGCAAACCCAAAAAAGGGCGTGAAAAAGTACTCTAGACATGACACATCATCATAACTACAAGTAAGAGTATTAACGCTGACCTTAGACTCCTTAACAACACGTTAATGTCTTATTCGAATGACCAAAGTGACGACTGGCTACCAAGGTGTATCGTAAAACTCTCAAATCTAACAGTATCCTCAACGAGGAGGACAGTAGATAAAAGACAGTTCTACCATACGATTTATTAAAATCTTAAAATTTGTCGTATCAGAAATCATAGGGTTGTTGCAATTTAAGCAGCGCTGTTCATTTGAGTGAATATAAATGAGGCATCAGTGATTTGTTCATACTTTGCGAAAGCTGTCTTTGTGAAAGCTATCTAAGTGCTGGTTAATGACCTATGATTACAGGGTAAACTCAATTACTTGATAAGCTCAGCATTAATTTGACTGCCAATACAAAGCTCATATTTACCTTATGCTGATTGCAATCGTCAATAGGTAGCAGACGATTAGGTTTTATCATACAAATACAAATTTACCTAGGATTATACGCTAAACTGACCTAAAATTGCCAGTTGGTAAGTGAATTTACCTAATGTTACGAGTGATTCCTTCTGCTAAAACTTATGGTTATGATTATTGGTTTTCTGCCATTTTTAACTCGTATTATGATTTGCCACTGCCATTTTTACTATTTAATGAATTTGTCCTAACCGTCGCTTTTAACATCTTAGCGCAGAATTCTCCCACCTCTAAGGTGGGGAGATGAATGCGTTGTTAGTAAC
This sequence comes from Psychrobacter sp. SHUES1, assembly GCF_001652315.1. Classification (NCBI taxonomy): domain Bacteria; kingdom Pseudomonadati; phylum Pseudomonadota; class Gammaproteobacteria; order Moraxellales; family Moraxellaceae; genus Psychrobacter; species Psychrobacter sp. SHUES1. The sequence goes on from NZ_LXWA01000030.1 coordinate 49,289, forward strand.
TACTCCTACAACCTGTTGTATAATAATTATGCAACCAACTAACAATAAATATCTCATGCCAAAGCAGATCCTAAAAGCCCATAAAATCAGGCTATATCCGACTGATGAACAGCA